>NZ_JAUNXI010000008.1 GCF_030539875.1 Methanobrevibacter sp. | reverse complement strand
ACCAGGCTTACCAGAAACATCAACAGCACTAACAACAGTATCTAAAGCAAGAACCATAACATTAAACTTGCCCTCACTAGGATTATAATCATCATTACCTAAATACTTAAGATTAACATCATAACCACCAGCCTTAAAGTCAGCAGGAACATTCCAAGTAACACTAGCCTTACCATTGCTCACAACCGCAGTCTCAATAGTATCATCAGGCAACATAACAGTTACACTACCATCACGAACAGGATTACCATTCTCATCAACAACAGCAATCTCAACAACAACAGCACTACCAGGCTTACCAGAAACATCAACAGCACTAACAACAGTATCTAAAGCAAGAACCTTAACATAGGATTTTGTACTGGATCCATGGTAATTATTATTACCTGTGTAAGCAATATTTACAGCGTAATTGCCAGCTTTAAAGTTCTCAGGAATTGTCCAATAAACATTAGCCTGACCATTAAATATGTAAACATTCTGGGATTTACCATCAGGTAAAACAACAGTTACACTACCATCACGAACAGGATTGCCATTTTCATCAACAACAGCAATATCAATACGTTGAACAGTACCCGGTTTACCAGAAACATCAGAAGCGCTGACAACTGTATTTAAAGGATTAGAAGAGACTGAATTGTCTTTTAAACCATTGCTAACCAATAGGTCTGAGTTTTTATCACTCAAATCTCCGTTATCATCGATGACATCATTTTGACTATCTAAACCATCATTTGAAACAGGAATTTCAAGTTCTACACTATCATCCTGAGAATTCAATGCTGCATCATCTGTAAAAGAATCACTAGCATTAACTACTGACATGGTTCCAATTAAAACCATTATGAAAAGTATAAATAACAAAAGTTTACGTCTTGTTATTTCTTGAATAACCCTTAACACCTCCATATTATTTAAATAACATTACAATAATCATATCATGATTTAAAATAATCCCTCAATTAAAATACAATCTCAAGATTAAACTCACAACATGACTATGGAAATATGTATATATATATATACTTATTGTTTTTTCAACATTCTTAAAAAAAATTGAATGATTAAAAACAAAATTGAGTACAAACTTATTATTTTAAAATCTTTTAAACTAATCATTGAATAAAATTTAAGTCATATTTTAAAATAAAAAAACATGCAAAAATTTGAAAAAAAGTTTAGAAATTTAAATATTATTAAATTAATATCTATCCTTATGAAATCTATTAATAAGATGCTTTGTTTAGTTGACGGTGAACACTACCTTCCGGTAACACAAGAAGCAATTGAGACATTAAATAACCTGGACCACATTGATATTGCAGGCGCTGTTTTTATTGGAGGAACTGAAAAACTCAGAGACGATTCAGAAGAATCATACTCCGAAAAACTTGGAGTTCCAGTTCAGTTTGCAAAAGACAAAAACATACCCTATGAAATCATTATTGAAATGATTAGAAAATACGATATTGATACCGTTATGGATTTAAGCGATGAACCAATTCTGGATTATCCCAAACGGTTTAAAATAGCCTGTCATGTACTTAATGAAGGAATAAGTTACGAAGGACCTGATTTTAAATTTGAACCTGTAAGTCAGTATGACATAATGGAAAAACCATCCATTACAATACTTGGAACAGGCAAACGTATAGGAAAAACTGCTGTTTCAGGTTTTGTATCCAGATTAATTGACAAGAACAATTATAATCCCTGTGTAATAGCCATGGGCAGAGGAGGACCTAGCGAACCGGAAATAGTTCATGGTGAAGAGTTAGAAATTTCAGCAGAATTTCTCTTAGAACAGTCTGAAAAAGGAGTTCACGCAGCCAGTGACCACTGGGAAGATGCTTTAATGAGCAGAATCCTAACCATTGGATGTAGACGCTGTGGTGGAGGAATGGCAGGTGAAGTCTTTTTAACAAATATGAAAAAAGGAGCCAGACTGGCCAATGAAGTTGATGCAGAATTTGCCATTTTCGAAGGCAGCGGCGCTGCAATACCTCCTATTAAAACCGATAAAAAAATCGTGCTTATTGGTGCAAACCAGCCTCTTGAAAATTTAACTTCCTATTTTGGTCCTTACAGAATCGGACTTGGAGATTTAATCATTTTAACAATGTGTGAAGAACCTATGGCTTCAGATGATAAAATAGCCAAAATTGAAGAATTCGCCAGGGATTTAAATCCTGACGCACCGATCATTTCAACTGTTTTTAGACCAAAACCTTTAGATGACATATCTGGCAAAAATGTTTTATTTGCAACCACCGCCCCTGAAGAGATAAAAGAAGAGCTTGTCAAATATCTTGAAGAAAATTACGGATGCAAAATCGTTGGTACAACCTCACACCTGTCTAACAGACCTCTTCTGCGGGAAGATATGGAAAGATATATGGACAAATGCGATGTGATGCTCAGTGAACTTAAAGCTGCTGCCGTTGATGTTGCAACAAAAGATGCTATCGAAGCAGGTTTGGAAGTTGTTTACTGTGACAATATCCCAATACCAATAGACGATTCCTATCCTGACCTGGCACAGGAAATACTCAATCTAACTGATAGCGCCATAGAAAATTTTAATAATTCATAGAGATTTTTATAATCTCTCTTCTTTTTATTTTAATCAAAAGTTTGAAAATAACCATCAACATAAAGATTTAAGAAAATTAATTTATATAAGATATGATAAACATTATACTAATGAAGACAATAGCTATTGGTGTTGGAGAAAACGAAAATATTATACAAGCCTGTCATATTTTTAAAGAAAAACACCCGAAAACAAATTTAAAACTAATATATCGAGATGAAGATTTAGTTCGAGCAGTTTTAGATAAACAAATTGATAGTGTAGTTCGTGGATCGCTTCCGGCCTCTAATATTATGAAAGAACTAAAGGAAAAGTATCCTTATCTTTCAAGAGCAACATACGTTAACGGAGCAGAACATGAATTCCTGTTAACCCCTGTCGGAATTGATGAGGGCGAAACTGTCGAAGATAAATTAAACATTGTTAAGAATTGCATAAACTTCCTTAAAAAAGTTGGAAAAACGCCGAAAATAGCGGTTCTTGCAGAAGGAAGAGAAGATGATTTTGGAAGAGGCGAAGAAGTATCCCAATCCATTACTGAAAGTAAAAGATTAACAAAGCTTATTGAAGAAGTCACCTGTGAAGAAGTTAAAAATTACTTTATTTTAGTTGAAAAAGCGATTAATGACAACTGCAATATTATCGTTGCACCAAACGGAAGAGTCGGAAACATTATTTTTAGAACCCTAGTTTTACTTAATTCATGGCCAAGTTACGGTGCTATAACTTTTGGCATGGATAAAATTTACATTGACACAAGCAGAGACCAAAGTATCGAAGGATACGTCCGCAGCTTAACCTTAGCCAATAGCTTAGATGACATTTAAAAGACATGGAAAAGGGGATAACATGGCAGAAAACATACTTTACAAAATTTATGAATGGTACATCACAAAAGATTTAGTTCCAGAAAAAATGCCAAAACATGTTGCTATAATCATGGACGGAAACAGAAGATACTCCAAAATACAGGGAAGTATCGATGTAGTTAAAGGACATGAACTTGGTGTAGACACCTTAGAAAAAGTCCTGGATTGGAGTATTGAACTTGGAATAGAGATTATTACTGCTTATGCTTTCTCAACTGAAAACTTTAACCGTCCGAAACATGAAGTGGAAGGTTTGATGAACCTGTTTATCATAAACTTCAAAAGACTGGTCGATAATGAAAAAATACACAAAAACGAAGTGAAAGTTAAAGTGGTAGGCAGAACAGAACTGCTTCCTGACGAAGTAAATGAAGCGATTAAAGAAGCTGAAGATGCAACTGCACACTACAACAAGAGATTCCTCAACTTGGCTATCGGATATGACGGGCGTTTAGAAATTATCGATTCATTTAAAAAGATTATCAAGGATGTTCAGGATGGAAAAATCTCAATTGATGATGTGGATGAGAAACTTGTAAGCAAAAACCTCTATACCGGAGGGTTAGAAGACCCTAATTTAATCATCAGAACCAGCGGGGAAGAGCGTTTAAGCGGATTTTTACTTTGGCAGTCCTCATATTCTGAATTATACTTCTGTGAAACATTATGGCCCGAACTTAGAAAAGTTGATTTTATAAGAGCCATCAGATCATATCAGGCAAGAGACAGGAGATTTGGGGCTTAATATGATTGATACACATTGCCATATTGATTTTGAAGATTTTGATAATGACAGAACTGAGGTTATCAAAAGAGCAAAAGAAAAGCTGGATTGTGTAATCGTTTCAGGTTACAGCAACAGCAGCAATATGAAAGTGCTAGAGCTTTCAAAAGATTATGAAAACTTTATTTATCCCACATTTGGATTTCATCCGGTAAGTTCTCAAAAATCAACAGAAGAAGACTTGAAAACTGCACATGAAAATATCTTAAATCATCAAAAGGAAATTGTAGCTATCGGTGAAGTTGGAATGGACTATTTTTATGTTACTGATAAAGCACTGCGTAAAAGACAGCAAGAAATCTTTACCGGCTTTTTGAAGCTTGCAGACGAATGTGAAATGCCAATCGTGATGCATGTTAGAGATTGTGAAAAAAAAGCCGTAAATATCATTGGAGAATATGACAACATCCCCTATTTCGTTTTTCATTGCTACGGAGGCAGTTTTAAAACAGCAAAAAGGATAATGGATATGGACAATGCGTATATGAGTTTTTCAACAATGCTGTGCTATTCTAAACAGCATCAGGATTTGATTGAAAAAATCGATTTAAACTATATTTTAACTGAAACCGACAGCCCTTATTTGGCAATGAAAAAAGAAAATAGAAATGAACCTGCAAATGTTGTAAATGCAGTTTATAAAATAGCGGAAATTAAAAATATCGATGTAGACACCGTCGATGAAATTACAACAGAAAATGCATATAGAATTTTCAGTATTAAATGCGCTACATCCATTTAACATTTGCTGTTGTGTAGACGTAACGTTTTGAGAAAACAGGATTGTACAAGTCATTAGTTGCATCGGTTGTGTTGAAACTGACTGCAAGGGACTTTCTTAAATAATAATTAATCCTGCTTCCTATTGATTCAAGCTCATCTTTTTTAAATCTATCGGAGGTTTTTGCATAAACTTTAAACTGTATTCTTTTTTTGCCATAATTATTGTCCATTCCCAATTCAATATACGAAACATTTATAATTTCAACAGAATAGGGATTCAATAGAGTTTTTTTAGAATTCGAATATTCCCTATAGGTGTCAAGAGGATATATGCCGCTTGAAGAAGATGCAATTCCATCCATTGCACCACAGCGTGCAGCACTCATTGCAATGTTTAATTCGTTTTCACCGGCAATAAAAACACTTAAAATCATCAATACAACTATCAAACTTCCAAATAAGAACAATAGCTCAGCTGACATCATGCCCCTATTGTCAGTCATGTTATCACTATCCCCTCATCTGTTTTTGAAATTAGATATACCCTCCCGCTAACTAATTTATATTTAGAACTCATTTTTACAAGCGGAAGCATCGTTTCCGCCTTTTTACCATCATATTCAATTGTCAGTTTATCTTTATCAGCAGTTATTAGAAAATAACCTTTATCAGACGGCAGTTTAATGGATTTGGAATATCCTACACCGTTTGAGTTAACCTGACAAATTACTCCTCCAACATCATCTAAAATGATTCTGTGTGAAATCCCATCATCAATATTGAAACTTAAACTAAAAAGTGATGATGAGTAAAACAATAGACTGCAAGCCATAAAAAATATGATAAATACCGAAAATATGTATTCAACTGAAATAAAACCTTTTTCGTCCATATTTTTTAATTATTTTAAGTATTAATAAAGATTACTTAACATGAACCTCAATCTTGATGCAAAATAAATATATAATATTCCAACTAAACAATCATATCATGAAAGGAAAAGTTATATTCATTGGCGCAGGTCCGGGAGATCCTGACTTAATTACCGTCAAAGGACTAAATGTAATCAAAAAAGCGGATGTTATTATTTATGCAGGTTCACTTGTTAATAAAGAGGTTTTATCACCTGCAAAAGAAGACTGTGAAATTCACAATAGCGCATATTTAAATTTGGATGAAACTGATGCAATTATGAGAGAAGCCGTCAACAGCGGAAAATTAGTTGCTCGTGTCCACACAGGAGACCCTTCCATTTACGGCGCAATTGCAGAACAGATTCGTGAACTTAAAAAACATGATATTGAATATGAAATCATTCCTGGCGTAAGTTCCTTATTTGGAACAGCAAGCGTTTTAGAAACAGAATTGACACTGCCTGAAATTTCACAAAGTGTTATTATTACCCGTCCGGAAGGCAGAACTCCCAAACCTGATGGTGAAAGTATAGCCAGTTTTTCAAAGCATCACGCCACAATGTGTATCTTTTTAGGAATCGGCATGATTGATAAAGTGGTTGATGAACTGCTTGTCGGATATGAAAAAACAACACCTGTTGCTGTAGTTAAAAAGGCGACATGGCCAGACCAGCAAATAATTAGAGGAACCCTTCAGGATATTGCACAAAAAGTTAAAGATGCCAAAATAACAAAAACTGCAATGATTATAGTGGGAGATGTATTGGATAGAGATGATTTTAATCCATCAAAGCTATATGATAAAAACTTTAAACACGAATACCGATGATTATTTTAAGGAAATATTCCTTAAAAATAATCTGATTATAACTTGCCTCAAAACTAATTTTTCTATCAAATCCTTTATCAAACAACCATACATTAATAAATATAATCGAATTTTCAAAAAAAAGATGATTTAACTATATTTGTCTTTGATTTGATTCATAAGTCTTAATTTTTCAAAAGCAACATCTCTCGGTGCCCTTCTAAGACCGCAATCAGGATCTAAAAGGAGATTGTCCTTTCCAACAATTTCAATAGCCTTGCATACTAACCCGTCAATGTCTTTGATTTCATCCACCTCATTTACCGAAGAATCAAGACATCCAAATCCTACCTTTTTATTGCCCAGCAGATTAGCGTTTTTTTCTAAAATTCCAAGATTTACATTATTTCCTGCAAATTCCATATCTAAAATATCAATGTTGAATTTTGCCAAATCCTTAAATGCATCAGATAAAATGCCGCACACATGCATTCCCAAAGGTATTTCAAGACCCTCATGGATAATATCAATAGCTTCACGGGCTGCCTTCATGTCAACCATCCCTGTAGACAGGAACGGTTCATCGACCTGAATGTAAACAGGATTAACCTTTTTAACTATTGCGTCAACTTCAAATTTCAGGGAATGAGCCAGATCAATAATTGCATCTTCCCTGTTTTTGTAAAAAGATTGAATTCTTGAAGAGTGAACGATAGTGTTGGGGCCTGTTATAATTCCCTTGATTCCTTTACCTTCAGGAATGTTTCCGTTATAATATTTTTCCATTACCTTTTTTGCATATTGCAGATCTTTAATGGAAATTTCCTGAACCGGATTTTTAATTTTAGAAACAATGACAGTATTTCCATCTTCGATTTTCATTCCCGGAATATACTTTGTAAAAATAGAAACCATGTCCCCTCTAACCTGACCGTCAGAGACAATATCCACACCGGCATCGAGCTGAGCGATTACGCTATTCTCAATAGCCTTCTTAAATGAATCATATAGTCCAAAATAATTTAATAGCTTATCTTTAAAATTAGCGGGATAGCTTTCCTCAGCCGGAAAACTACCTACAACAGTCGATCTCATTTTTTATTACCAGTGTCGAGTTTTTTGATTTTTTCAACTTCCTCTTCATCGATTGGAAGTTCAACTACTGAAGTTCCATGACATGGCTTTGTGTATGGGATAAAAACTGTTCCTTTTTCATGGCTGAAACCAATCGGAATTGGGGGAATGCCGATAACCCTTACGCCTAGAACTTCATCTCCAGGTTTTATATATACCAGATCATCAGCTTTGAACCTGATAATCATTGCACAATCTTTAAAGCCTGCTTTTGAAGCATGAATTTCATAATTATCAGATTGCTGAAGATAGGTGTCCAAACAGAATGACATTTTATTCAAACTCCTTTATAGCTTTATCAAATTTAACTTTTATTGGTGAAGGATTGTGGAAAGCCCTAATAGCGCTGATTACTGCATTGCTTCCGCTTTCTTTAATCATGTTAACAAATTCCTCAACCTCATCAGCATCTCTTGAAAATACTAATGCAAGGGATTTTGTGTTTAAGATTTGGTCGAATGTGACGAAAAATGAAGCTGCTGCGTCTTTATGCACAAAACCTACTAATAAATCATAATCCCCTTCATTAATTTCGCCTAAAGTTCTTTCCAAATCAGCCAATTTAAGACTGTATAAATCTTCAGGATCAGATATTTTAACCAGTTTGGATGCTGCAGGATTGGCAGCAATTGTAGTATCATAACCCATTTTAGTTAATTTATTAAAGACATAAACTGCCATCGGAGTTTGTGATGGAGTCTCAGGACATCCGAGCAATACTAAAGCTTTCATATAATTACCTCACTACGATCTTGATTTTAATGTAACAACATTAGCTAAAATTAATGCGCCTAAAAACAGGAACGTCAACAGCGCCATACCGTTAATTGATCTGTTAAATACAAACAGTCCAATTAATGATTGAGCGCAGAATGCTGCTAATGCACCAGTTAACAATACTTCTTTTCCCAGGTATTTTTTATTGTTTTTCTCTCTTTTCTCTCTGTAGAGATTCAATACTTTAAATCCGATAATGATTGTTCCAAGCACAAATACTACCAAACCAACAAGTCCCAATATTCCAAAGTCGAATCCCCAACCGAAGATTCCCGGAAGCAAATAATCGATTGTATCTTTTTGGTTTACAAGTACACCGAAAAACATCGGAAACGGCAAACCAAAGAATAAAATTAATTGCATCGGAAGCAAAATGTAACCTTCGGCAAATGCTGTTCCTTCTGCTCCCCAATAGGAAGCATTTGCATTATGACCAATCAATTGGATATTGTTCAATACTGTTTTAATACTTGATAATGAATACTGTTCAATCCTTCCCAATCTTAAAAGCGGAGAGAAGATAGTCATGCCGGATACCCGAGCAATAACTTCCAGAAGAACAAAACCTACTCCTGCAGCGCCTAAAAAAATCATGATTCTTCTTAAAGTAAATACGGATTTTTCTCTAAATGACTTGGATATGATTAGGTAACCGAAAAACAATCCTAAAATCCATAAAAGCAAGAAAGACCTGTGCATCAATCCACCAAATACAGTAATACCTGCAATGAATAAAATTACAAATCTCTTAAGTGGTCTGATATCAACACCCGATTCCGACATCACCTTCAGCGAAGCAAGTGCAGTTACAGCTCCAAGCAATGCCAACGGACCGAACGGGTGAGTAAATTCTGCCTGACTAGAAGATATTACGAGAAGTGCAATATCTGCTCCGAAAAGAAGTGTCAAACCTCCCATTAAGAACAATGATAAAAAGGTTACTACACTAAGTGACAAAGGAATTAAGTTAAGACAAAAAACCCATGTTATAAATAGCATCAATCCTACTTCTATAATTAATTGTAAATGGTTTTGAGCAATTAACAACATAATTTAATCACAATTCTAGTTTATTTTAAAAAAATAAATGGACTGACCGGGATTTGAACCCGGGGCCTCCGCCATGCCAAGGCGACGATCTACCATCTGAGCTACCAGCCCATAATCATATATTAGTATATAGTAATATTTAATATTTTCATTATAAATAACTATTTGCCATTTTTAGCCAAATCATATAAGTTATCTATAATAATTTGGAATAAATCATCAGTTTTAACATCAACCTTTTTATGAGGATTGACAATAAATTCCAATGCTTTGTGAATAACCTCATCCGGATTTTGAGACCTGTACATTAAACCTTTTTTAATGTAATACTCATCAACAGACAGGGTATCTCCAGGATAACAAGAAATAACAGGAGTTTGTAAAATTGCAGCTTCCCTGTTCATTGTGCCTCCGGCACCGATTACCAAATCACATTTTTTAATAATATTTGAAGTATCAACAGGAGGTTTTAAAATAGAAACCCCTTCAATTCCTTCAAAAATTTCAGCCTGTTCCTTAAATCTTGGAAGAATTAATATATTGGCCACATTTTTTAATTCATCAACAATAGGAGTCAGAACAGATTTTCTGCAATCTGCATCCAAATAAGATGCAAGTGAAGGCTCAGGCCTCATCAAAATAGTTTTAGGATGAGTCAGATTAAGACCCAAATCCTCAAAAATATTATCATTATATTTGAAGTCTTTAAAGTGCATTAATTCAGAGGTTCCGTCATAAGAAATGATGCTGTTTGGATCTGCTCCAAATTTCATTAATTTCCACATATCAATTATTTTTGGAGTAATAATCCTATCACATAAAGGAAGGGTCAATTTATTAGCAGCCAATGCATGTTCATTGTCCAAAACGTATAAGCTTGGAATTCCCAAACCAAAACTGATTCTTGGAAGTTCAATAGAGTGCTTGCTAAGTGCAACATCAATCTTTTCATCGTGTATAACATCTACAAGATTATAAACTCTTGATGTGCTTTCCCTAAGCTTGTCATATAAACTTACGCCATGTTTGCCAACTGATATGAAATCAATATCATACATTTCCATTAATTTATGGATATCACCAAACTGCCTTGCTGTAACGATTACATCCTCACCTTCTGCTTCCAAATGTTTAATTACATCTTTAAAAAACCTGACATGAGGCGCATTTGAAATATCTATCCATACTTTCATAAAACCACCAAATTAAATTTAATTCATAGCTTCTTTAATAACTTCAATAATTTCATCTAATCCTTTACCTTCTTTAAGGCTGGATTTAATAATTTTAACATTAGGATTTAATTTTCTAGCATCATCAACCATTTTATCGGCATCAGCACCAACTGCATCTGCCAAATCGATTTTATTGATTACAACAACATCAGATGTCTGGAAAATAATCGGATGTTTTTCTACAGTATCGTCACCTTCAGTAACACTTACAACAACAATTCTTAAGTGGGACCCCAATTCAAAATCAACAGGGCAGATTAAATTACCTACATTTTCAATAATAACCATGTCCAAATCATCAAGAGGCAAGTCTGCAAGACCGTGACCTACTAAATGCGCATCCAAATGGCATTCCTTGCCTGTGTTTAATCCTACAACTGGAACGTTATGCTTTTCTATACGTCCTGCATCGAATTTTGATATTACATCTCCTGCAAGGACTCCAATTTTATAATCTGTATTATCAATAATTTCTTCTACAAGGGTTGTTTTACCAGATCCGATTGCTCCTACAAAATCAACACAGAATATTTCCTTTTCATCTAAATTTTTTAAATTTTTATCAGCCAATTTTTTATTAGCATCCATAATATTTTTTGCAACTTCTACATCCGCAACTTGGTGCATAATTCCGCCTCCTTTAATTTAAACATCATCAGGCTTTTCAATAACAATATTTTTAACAACGATATCCTTTCCATTTATAATATCTACACTAAGACTATCGCAATTAGGGCATTTAACAAGTGGTGCATAATGGTCACTATCATCAAGTACAGCCTCACCGTCAAACTCACAATCTAAACATTTAATTTCGGCAGGAATCTCTTCAAAATTGATTTCTGCATCTTCAATTATGGTATTTTCAATTAAAACACCTAAAATGAATTGTAGTTGTTCAGGATTAATCATAGCCAACCTGCCAACTTCAACAGTAACTTCATTAACTTCAGTAGCATTATTTTCATTAGCTGTATCTAATACTGCATTAATAATTCCCTGAGCCATAGATAATTCATGCAATTTACCACTCCTAAAAACATTAATACTGTAATTATAGATTTGTTAATTAATAAAAGTATTTAATATTTAGATATTAATGAAGTAATACTTAAGTTTAAAAAATTTAAATATTCAATAATACTTAAAAAATGACTTATTATCCATTGGGAGATTTCTTTTAGGAAATCCGTATTTTCAATTCTTCAACTAACTGGCTGGATTTGTTTATTTTAATGGCTTTCCTGTAATATTCAACTGCTTTTGGAAATACTCCTGAGTGATAATATATCAAGCCCATCAGAGCACACGCTTCAGAGTTTTTACTATCAAAATCAAGCAATTTTTCTAAAATATCACTTGAAGAGTCCAAATCCCCCTGTTCATATAAATCATAAGCTTCTTCAAAGAGAGCATCAACATCATCTAAATATGATGATTGGGAATCATTTTCCTCAGGTTTGTTTAATAACAAATTAAGCTCATTAGCCATTTCATTTGATTTGTCAATAGCCAGCGCTTTTTTAGTGAAAAACATCGCAATATCCTTTTGATTTTGATTGTATAATATTTGAGCCATTAAGGACAATGCCCCAACGTGTTTTTTATCATCTGAGAGAATATTGTTTAGAATATCCTTTGAAGAGGAGTAATCCCCTTTTTCATATAATTTATAAGCTTCAACATATTCATCAGATTCTTCCCGATTGCCGTTAACCTCAATTATTTCTTCCTTCTTACCATCAGCATCATCGGAAATCAGCTCTTTCATATACTCAAGAATATATTTTGTTGCATCTTTGTGAAGTGGTTTATTATCGTTTCCGCATTTAGGAGAATAAATACAGGCAGGACATCCCTTCTTGCATTTGCAGTTATCCAATAAGTCAATAGTTGAGTTTAGCAAGTCAACAAAAACGTCAACTGCCTTTTCGGTAATTCCGATTCCTCCTTCATATCCGTCATAAATAAAGATTGTAGCCTCTTGGGTATCCTCATGATAATTTGTTGAAAGGCCACCAATATCAAATCTGTCACACATTGTATGTAGGGGAAAAAGACCAATTAAAGCATGTTCCGTGCCGTGAAGCCCACCTGCAAACACTTCCTCATCATTTGCAAACTTATTCTCCAGAGCATCTTTAACGCTTTTTGGAATTGTAAACCACAATCCTTTAGTGTTGAATATTAAAGGCGGCAGATCAAGTTCGAATGTTCCAATCGATTTTGAAAAGTGCATTTTTTTATATTTGAAGTAATCTTCACTTACTGTTAACTCTCCAAAGTTGATTGTCAAATCACCATAATTTGTTTTAGACAATTTCTTTTTAATATTAATTTCAGTCTTATTTAAAACCATTGTATGATAATCTACAGTTTGCTTAGAAACATTAACAAATCCGCTTTTAAGATTAACGTTATTTACAACATAAGTATCTCCCTTATTAATCAAAATAGCTCCATCGTGAGCTTCCCTGTAAACCTGAGATCTTTCCATTGTTTCTAAAAGCCTTCCATTATTCATCACTTTAAACTCTTCTGATGAAATCTGGTCAAGAGAATGGTCCATGGCAGGATTGTCATCATATGGGTAAATAAAGTCACCTCTGTGATTTTCATACAAATCATTTTTGGAAACTAGTTTGTCAATGACGTTTTGTGAAATGTCAAAGTACTTTTCAGCATCCCCACGTTTAACAGGCAGTTCTTTTGCAGCGCACAATAAATGAGCTTCTTGAAGTATGGGGTTTGTTAAATCAATGATGGCGTTTTCATGAGGTTTATCAAAGAAAAAGTTAGGATTATTCATAAAATACTGGTCCAGCTGATTTTCAAAAGCTATTAATATTGCAACTGACTTTTGATTGCTTCTGCCTGCCCTTCCAGATTGCTGCCAGGTTGAAATCATGGTTCCGGGATAACCTGAAATAATAACCGCATCAAGTGAACCTATATTGATTCCAAGTTCCAGTGCGTTAGTGCAGGTCACTCCCAAATATTTTCCGCTTTTAAGTCCTTCTTCAATTTCACGCCTCTCCTGAGGTTGATAACCTGCCCTATATGCTGCAATCCTATGAGCCAGCTTACCTTTTACCTGCGTCATGTCCTTTTTAGCCCACATTGCAATTAGTTCTGTAGTTTTTCTTGAAACTGTAAAACACAGTGTCTGGATATTTTTCAGCATCATGTACATGAAGATATTCTCCGTTTCCATATGAACAGAAGGTGCATTTTGAGTATATGCTTTATTTCTAACATAATTTTTAAAAGGATTATATAAAATAAAATCTTTCTCGCCGCTTGGAGATGTATCATCATCAACCAGCATGAATTCTTCGCCAGTTAATCTGTTTGCCAGTTCCAGAGGATTTGCAAGTGTTGCTGATGATAAAATAAATTGAGGATAAGACCCGTAAAAATTAGCTATTCTTTTTAATCTTTTAATTAGAAATGCAACATTGGAGCCGAATACTCCCTTATAATAATGGGATTCGTCAATTACAATATATCTTAAATTTTTATAAAACCTTGACCACTGGTGGTGCCAGGACAGGATTAAATGCAATTGATATGGGTTTGTTAAAACAATTCTTGATTTTTCACGAACACCCTTTTTTTCAGTTCTTGGAGTGTCACCATCATAAGTTCTCGGATTGATTGTTATATCAAGCTCCTTTTCAAGATTTTCAAGTACGCGCAACTGGTCATTAGACAGCGCTTTTGCAGGGTAGATATAAAGAGCAGTAGCGTCTTTATCTTCAATCATTGTCTCCATAATAGGTAAATTAAAAGCCAATGTTTTTCCGGATGCAGTCGGAGTTGTAATAATTACGTTTTCCCCTTCTTTAATGGCAGCATATGTCTCTGCCTGATGGTTGTACAATTTTACATCTTTTGAATCAAGATATCCGATTATTCTTTCATTTAAATTATCAACTTTTTTATAGCTGGCTTTTTTAGCCGGTATTGTCTCAATATGAGCTATATTTTCCCTATACCTCACATCATTTTTAAACATATCAATATTGTTGACTTCAGACATAATATCAGCTAAAATTAAAATTAATAATTATACTTTAAGTAAAATAATATTTAAATAATTCGTGTATAAAAAAAGAAAGTCAGAATTAAAATCATAACCAGTTTATGAATATTATGGAAAAGCATCCCGCTTGCTTATATTAAAACTGATAAAAAATTATCCGAAATTTTGTCTTTGCAGAAAATCCTTTTTAATGCCATTTTCCAGTTTAGATTAGGAGTTCTGAATATTTATCAAATGCTCTTTGCATTATTTTAAATAGATTGCCAACATAACTTTAATCATATTAAATTTTGAGGGAGAAAATGATTTCATATGAAGAATTTGAGGATATTGTGGTGACTATACTAAAAAGAGATATTTCTTCAAATAAAGATCAGAAAAATGCAATATTGGCTCCATGTAATAAATCCCTTTTCATTGTTGCAGGACCAGGTTCTGGAAAAACAACCGTGATGGTGCTTAAAATATTAAAATACATATTTGTAGATGATATTGACCCAAGTGAAATATTGGCCACAACATTTACAAAAAAAGCTGCTGAAGAATTGTATTCCAGAATATTGGGCTGGGGAGATGAGATAAAAAATCATCTAATCGGCAATATCGGTGAAGACGATTTTGACAATATCTTAAAAATCGAAAGGATTGATTTTAATCAGATTAAAGTTGGTACAACAGACAGTATTGCTGAAGAATTACTTAGAGACAATAAAAAGCCCGGAGAAAATCAATCAATTGTAATTGAAGACTTTGTTGCTAAAACAGCAATGATTAAAATCATCATTGAAGATGAGAAATATTTAAACAAGGACCTATTAGAATACCTTAGAAACTTAACCTGCAAGGAAAAAATTGAAGAACCATCAAAATTAAGTGAAATTCTCATTGAAATAAAAAACAGGATTTATTATGATCAGGTTGATTTCGATGAGCTGTATGACAAAACACAGGGAAAAAACGGAGTTCATCTTGCACTTGATTGCATTAAAGAATATGAAAATAAACTTAAAAATAGAAATACAATTGATTTTGCAATGCTTGAAGCGGAATTTCTCAGAAAATTAAAAAGTAATGATCTGAAAAACTTTTTAGATGAAATAAAAATAGTCTTAATCGATGAATATCAAGACACAAACCTGATACAGGAAGATATTTACTTTACAATTGCCAAATCCGCATTAGAAAACGGCGGCAACATAACTGTTGTTGGTGATGACGACCAGTCACTTTACAGATTCAGAGGAGCAACCGTTGATTTATTTACAAATTATCAAAAGCGCATTAATCAAAAATTACGCATTGATGTTGAAGAAATAAACCTAAAAACCAATTACCGTTCAACAAAAAATATCATCGACCACTGCAACCAGTTTGCCGAATTAGATAAGGAATATCAAAATGCAAGAGTGGAAAACAAACCAAAAATCATTGCACCTGATTTTGAAAATGACAGGATGCCGGTTCTTGGAATGTTTAGAAACAATCCTGAAATGCTTGCCAGAGATTTGGCCAATTTAATCAATAAACTTGTAAACAAAGGAGAATGTGAATTAAAAGTTTTGCAGGTTTTAAATGAAGAATATTATAAAAAGATTGACAATAATATTGATATTGCCAAACTGCAGCAAATTAAAAGTGAAAATCTCAAAAAAGGAAAGGAAATCGAAAAAATAACCCTTAAATTAGACAGAGAATATGGTTCAGCATCAGATATTGCTATATTATCATATTCGCCGAAAGAAGTGCAAAATGGAAACCGCTCATTTTTACACTATTTAAGAAAGAACCTTAAAAGATTAAGACATCCCATCGAAGTATTTAATCCAAGGGGAATTGAACTTCAGGAAATTGATATGGTAGGTATTTTTTGCGGTTTAATTCTTGAATGTATTGACCCTGAAGGCAGTGTTCAAAATTCAGACAAAACAATACCCAAACTGGCCGATAGAAATATGAAACGCTGGAGGATTAAAGCAAGGGATTTTATTAAATTAAATCCCGAACCCCACGAACCGGTTACATTATCACAGTTTGTTACATACTGGCAGCTTAGAAGACCGAGAGGCCACTCCAAATGGCCCAAAATCGCAAGTTTGATGGAACTTGCCTACAAGATAACAACTTGGATTGAAGAATTGCAAGAAGATGTTGAAGGAATCGTATACCTGGAAGCAATTACAAAATCGATTACACAAACTGGATTTTTCAATGATTATCATTCAAATATTTCATTTAAAACAAAACAGCAAGAGAGGGATTCAATATTGGAAGCTATTTGGAATATATTTATCCCACTATCAACAGGAGGGGTGAAAATAGATGAATCTCTGCTAGAAACACTGCCTGATAACAGAATTAACATTTTATCAATACATCAATCAAAGGGACTGGAATTCCCTCTGGTTGTTGTTGATGTAGGGTCAAAATTTAAAAATAATGATATAAGAACACAGTACTTGAGATTTCCGAAATCGGTTAAAGATGAAAAAACAGTTGAAGAGACCATAAGGCAATACAGCACTCTTGGACAAAGCGACAGATGTGAAAAAGACAAGTCATTTGATGATTTAACAAGACTTTATTTTGTTGCATTTTCAAGAGCTGAAAAGGTATTGTTGCTGATTGGCCTAAATTCAGCTATTGAAGGATACACATCAAAGAAAAATCTTATGAAAGTTCCAAACATTGCATTGGGATGGAGCAGAGACGAAAAATACATCGGATTTAATGAGATTTATTTAATTTAGGGAAGTGAAATTATGAAATTGCCATCAAGATCCCAATCATACATGATTCCAGAATACAGTTTAACTGGAGATTTACTATCTTTTTTAACTTGCAATCTTCAGTATAGATATCAGAATAAAGGAACATTGCCTCCTTCAAAGCCTGTGCAGAGATGGTTCGGTGAGTTTATCCATGGTGTACTTGAAGAAGCATTTATACAATGGAGGCAGAACAACACACAGTTTCCCTGGAACTGGAAAAGAGATATTAGACCTATTGAAGATTTAATTGATTTGAGATTGCAAGTCAGAGGCCTTTATCCTCACGATGAAGATCTATTTTTTAGCATTGTCAATCAGCCGGATAACGATTTGACAATAGCTGATTTAAACGACCATGACCATAAAAAACTAGCCAGCGCCAGAGCTGAAAAGACAATAAATATTTGGGGAAAACATCTGTTTCCATTAATCGATTCTTCTGAAATGTTAATTAAAGGAATTCGCAAAATGCCGAATTATAATCAGAAAATAAGCAGATCAAATTATTACGGTATTAATGGAGTAGTTGACGTGCTGACATCCATTAAAATCAATGAAACACTAAAACAGCATAAATTAGACGACAGCAACAAAATTATTGATCATCTAACAAAAGACCCTGATTTTCAAAAAACAATTGGCAAATATGATAATGGGGAGGAATATGAAATCATTATTGATTATAAAGGAATGAAAAGACCTCCCGTTAAAATGAATGATGAAAAAGCCGAAGATAAATGGGAAACTCATAAACAGCAGATTTTGACTTATTCATGGCTTAGGTCAAAACAGGAAAATTCAAAACCAATAATTGCCGGAATCATTTTTTATCTAAATGAATTAGTTCCTTCAAAAGAAGATTTGGTATTGATTAAAGACGAGTTAAATAACAATACAACCGATGTCGGATATGACTATGAACGGGATGTAAACTTAATTAACAGCTGGCAGGAGGAGGATAAGGCTCCTGAATTAAGTGACGGTTTTAAAAATGACAGGTCAATCAGAATCATAAATATTAATGAAAATGAACAGAAAAATGCACTTTTAAAATTTGATAGTGTTGTGGCCAATATCGAGGAATCATTGCTAAAAGAGATGAAGGGTTGTAAAATTCAGGAAGCATGGAAAGCAGATTCTGATGAAAGAACTTGCAGTGCCTGTGATTTTAGAACATTCTGTAAAAATAACAGTGTTAAAACAAAAGACTTTAAAATTCCATAAAACAAACTTAATATTAGGCGATTATAATGACAAATTTAGAAAAAAACAAAAAATATTGTGAAGTGATTGAAAGCAAAATCGATCTTGATACAAAACCTGTTGCAATGAAGCTAATTAAAACTGAAGGTGACCTGCCTGAAGGCATTGAGTTAATTGATGAAAAAATCAGACACTGCGAAATGGTTAGAAAAGCATCTTTAGGAAATCAATTCTACTCCACAATCGACCAGCAGTCATGTTTAGGGGGAGCAGGTGCAATTGGACTTAGAGATATGCCTGAAAAATTAGCCAATGGTGAAAAATATTTCTCATTAGGCAGATTTCAAGACTTGGAAAAAGCTAAAAAGTTGACTTCCAAACTTGCAGTTATTAAAGACATCAGTTGGGGAATCATCTACTCTCCTTTAGATGAAGCTGATTTTGAAGCTGACGTTATTCAAATCATAACCGAACCTGTTGGGGGAATGAAACTTGCCCAAAGTATTGTTTATAAAACCGGTGAAAAAATCAATCCTTCCTTTGCAGGTATCCAATCATTATGCGGAGATGCATTTTCAAGCCCATACCTTACAGACAGTGTCAATTTCACTTTAGGTTGTGACGGTTCAAGAAAGTTTGCTGATATTAAAGACAGTGAAATGACTGTTGGCATCAGTAAAGCCAAAATCGAAGAAGTTATTTCCGGTTTGGAATCAATCTAAAAGAGCCAGATAATCTTCATAATGATTAATATTTAATAATTCTTTTTTATTTTTTTCTTTTATTCCATAGAAAGTGTAACCATCAGCAAAAATTTTTCTCAAAATCGGATTTAAATTATCATTTTCATTCTTTAGATATTCCATCAGGTTTTCACGGGGAGCAACAAAAGGCATTCCCAATCCTTCTGCAGTGTCTAACAGTCCTGTTTTTCGTCTTCTTAAAATAGATATTGTTTTATAAGGATTTTTAGAGTTTTGACTTACTTCAATCATCTTATTAAAAGTTTGTGTTGATACTGTCGGTTGATCTGCTGTAATGCATAATGCAAAATCAGACATGATATTTGACAAACCATTATAAAGTGATACTGATAAACCTACATCAACAGGATTATTAATAACAAACTTAACTGAATCCTTATAATTATCAAAAATAGCTTCTTTAATTTCATCGGCATAATGACCAAGTACTACAATACATTCATCTACATTTGCAGATAATGCATTATCAATAGTTGTCTCTATAACAGTCTTGTTTTCAAACGGCAGAATAAGTTTGTTTTTTAACTCAATATTTCGAGAAATTTGATCTTTTCTCATTCTGGAATTTTTTCCGGCCGCAGTAATAATAGTTGAAATTGACATGAAAATAAGTAAAAATTCCATCTATTCAGATGGAATATATCTAATCAACTGGCAATAGATACCCATTCCGGTACCTGAGCCTTCAGTCCACATTTTTATTGCTACAGGATAATCATGAGTATTGGATACTGTAATACCCTGTGCAGGATTATAACCGAACAGAACTGCATCCCTATCCCAGGTCATACCTACAGGCAAAGGAAAACCTTCAGCAGCAGTAGCTGCTCTTAATGTTCTTGCAGGAGGACATACTCCATGAGATGCGCTTCCGCCAGGAGCAGATGCATCAGAAGCAGATTCGAAGTAGACATAATCCTTACCACTGGAAGTTGAATTAGGAGGAATAATAGTTCCATTCCATGCTTCAACAAACTGTCTTGCATTTACTTCCCTAATACCGTCCCCATATTGAGGATGAGAACCTAAAGAAGTACCATAAACCTGACCTTCCTCTTCAGTATAATTTCCGGCGTATAAAAGAATCGGAGAACCGGTCGGATATTCGGAAGCATAATCCACTACATCATCACCAAAAATCAGAGGAACATCAGAAGCGCTGATATTATTCCTTCCATCGGAAAATCCTTTCATTCCTTTTTCCAAGGTAAATGTAGAATTAATATGAGCATCATAATTATACCAGCTTACGATAGTATTGTTATTATAATAATCATTGTGAAAATCCAAATCCTTAATTTTCTCAGTAGGAACAGATTCAATAACTGTTCCGTTTTCAACAACATCAACACCATTTTCAGTTTTAACTAACCATTTATACGGAGTAGAGTACCCCCACACATAATTGTTTGGTGATTTTACAGCTAACTTATCCCCCGCAAAAGTCAAAAATCCAGGACCCACAACATCAACAACATTTCCGTAGGAATCTATACCTTCACTGGATATTGATGAAAAATCAAACGGCACAATACCTGTTGATAATGACAGCAATATTCCCTGAATATCAAATGCCATGATTTGATGAGGAAGACATTCCATGTTAGATATTAACGGCATTTTAATCGAATCTCTTTGACCCAAAATAGATTGATTTTCAAACATTGATTGGCCGATTGGAAGGTCATAATCCTCTGAAATGGACTGAGCTGAATAAGAAGCACCACTTGTATAATCAAATACAATAAATAATGCACATAAAACAATTAACGATAAAGTAATTGTTATAGATATTTTTCTCCAACTACGACTCATAACTACACCTAAAATACTAATAATTTGTATATTTAGGAAACATAATATAAAAAGATTATTATAAGTTTTCAGATATTAATTTGATTCTCTCCTGAATATCTATGATTACATCCTGACCATTGCCGCCGATTAAAATTGCTTTTTCATGAGAATACTCGGCCACCAATTCAATAATCTCATCAAGAGTGTTTACTGTAATGACGTTTCCACTATAACCCAGTGAATTTAGCCTATAAATTGCAATATCCAATGTGTCATCTAATCCGGGGAACAAAACAATGACTTCCGGATTGTACCTGACTGCAACATCCAGAATATCCAGCCTGTGCACTTCATTATGGCGGGGTGTGCCAAGGAATAATGCATAAAAATCTTTTTCTGATAAAATTGAAGCAAGGGCATCTGAATTATCTGTTTTTCCAACATAAACTGAAGCATCATTAATCTTATAAACATCCAGTCTGCCTTCAACAGCATTGAAATTGGCAAGTGTGGATTTTATAACATCCTTAGATACCTTCAATTCCCTTGAAATGGCTGTTGCAAGACCTGCATTAAGCAAGTTAAATTTTCCGAACAATTTTAATTCATCCTGATATTCAAAGTAATGTATTGTTTTATCTGCTGACTGTTTGAAATCCGCATTGAAATCCTGATTAAAAGCAGTGAAAATTGTTTTATCTGAGAAAAATCTAACCAGGGAATCCTTATAATTGGCTATGGTTTTGTGGACATCCATATGATCATTACCTATATTGGTAAGGCCAATCATGTCAAAATCAAAACAGTGCTTACAAAAATCAAGAGTCATATCGCATACCTCAACAAGCAGCACGTCATATTCCCCCTCATTAGCTTCAAGGATTAAATCATAATAGCCAGAAAATCCTCCTCCACCATTGCCTCCGACTAAAACTTTTTTGCCGGCATTTTCTAAAATTTCCTTTAGCATATGCACAGTAGTTGTCTTACCGTTAGTTCCGGTAATTCCAACAGTGAAGAGATTCTTATGATTATCTAAAACATCACTTAACAAATCTGATTTTTCAAGAAGTCTTGTTGCAAATTCCCCACCGTACATGCTGGGACTGATAGCTATTGCATCACACTGTTCGATGGCATAAGGATTTGTAAAACCCAAATCAACAGTTATGTCCTCGCCGACAATTGAAACTGTTTGCTTTTCTTCAATCATATTCATTGATAATAACGGCAAATCCAAACCGGACAAATCAACATCGATATTCAAATCAGTGGCATAAACTTCCCATCCATGATTTAAAAGAGAGTTTACAGCTTTTTTTCCTTCTACACCTAATCCAATTACTGCGGCTTTCATAAAAAATAATTCCTTAACAAATCAATATAATTAACTTACATTTTTAAAATTAATAAATATTATGTAAAACAAATCATTTTATACTAGACAACTTAAAATAAAAACAAGGTGCGAATATGTTTGAAGATGAAAAAAACGATAAAATTTATAATCTAATCATAACCAACGGAATAGATAAATCAAAGGAATACATGCAATTTACAGAGAAATTATATTCGAAAGTTGATTTCTTATGGAAAGAATCCATATCAGGTTCATATAAAAGTGCCGGAGATGAATTTTATCAAAAAATTGATGGAATTATTTTATTATCCGGTCTTTACAACGACAACAAAGAGCTATTTGAAGATTTGATAAGCGCAAGTGAAAAATATGAAATTCCGATTATCCTAGTCAGACCGATAAATGTGGAAGAGGTCCCTCTTGAACTGGAAGAAAAAGCAGCCATGATTGTCGGATGGAACGCTAATTGCATAATCGATTCTATTAAAGACGCAGATAAAACAATGTAAAAAAAAAAGATAATAATGTGATTACATTATTACTTTTGAAATACCATTCTCTTTTTCAACTTTAATCAAATTATCTGCCGCATTTTCAAGTTGAGGCTCATGAGTTACAATAATCATTTGAGGCAGTAAAGAGATTTCCCTTAATAGATTAATTAATTCGTGTCTTCTTGATGCGTCCAGATGAATTGTAGGTTCATCCAATAAAATAGTATCCAATTCACCATTAGCCATAGCCTGTGTAATACCAAGTCTTAAAGCTAATGCGATAGCTATTTTCTCACCGCCACTGACCATACTCATTGATGATTCCCCTTCAGGACCATAAACAGTCACATCATACTCATCATCAAGAGTTAAATCAGAATAATTGAAGTTAAATTCATTGAAGAATTCCTTGGTATACTTTTGAATTAAAGGTCTTGAAATATTTCTTAAATCTTTTTGAATACCATTTTTACTGTATAAACTTCTGAAATGACTAAGCAGGTTAATAAAATCTGAAATATCATCATATTGCTGTTTAAATTCTTCAATGGTTTCAAGTTTATTATTTAATTCCTTAACCTGAGCTATTGCTTCGCGCGCTCTTCCTTTAATTTCAGAAAGTTCATTGCTAAAGGTATTATGTCTTCTTTCATATAACTCTGAACGGTAAATAATCTGCTCATATTTCTCCTTATCATAAACAGAAGCATTAATCTTGTTTTTAAATATGTCAATCTGATTAATAGACATTCCAATATCTTCTTTTACAGAATCAAGTTGGGTCAAATAGGAATTTTTATTTTGAACAAATCCTTTAAGCTGATTGAACTCTTCATGTTTTGCTTTTAAATCCTCAAGACGATTTTTAAGCTCCTGTGTACTGATATCTCCACTTAAATGAGGGTCCTGTTCAATGGCAAGTTTAATGTTGGTTACATGATTGTCAATCTCATTTTTAACCTGTTTTAATTTATATTGAGCTTCGGTTTCACTACCTAAAACCTCCAATGCTCCTTTAGCCTGATTATATGAATCATAAGATTCCTGATAAGATTCGCGGTCTGTTTTTTTATTTGCAATAATTAAAATCAGTTCGCCTAACTTATTGCTAATATATTCCTTGGCTTCAAGATCATCATCAATCTTAGTCAGTTTAACTAGCTGATTTTGCAAATGTTGGAACTTATGTTTATATTCAATAATCTGTTTAACCAAGTCAGAGAGTTTTTCATGTTTATTTTCAAAACTTTCCTTGTTTTTATTGAGTAACCGGACATTTTCTTCATATTCAGATATCAAATCAGTATTCTCACCAATATTGGCAGAATAATATCTTATTAACTCTGATTTTTTATTCTCATCAATATCGGATTGGCAGACAGGACACTGATTGTCAGCATCATTTAATTCTTTTAGAGATTTTTCATTAGATTTAATATTCTGCCTAAAAACAGCAATATCTTCATTTTTAACAGCGATATCATCAGTTAAATTTTTAATTTTTACAGAAGTCTCATCAATAAAATTATTTGTAGATTCTTCAATATTTTCAAAATCATTAATTTCTGCTAAAATATCCTGATTTAATCCATAGTCATCCAGTTTGTCTTTTGCTCTTGAGAAGAAAATATTGATGTCATTTCTTTCATCTTCAATATCCTTTAAAAGATCTTTTTTATCTTTTTCAAGTTTGGCCATAGATGCTAATTCCTTTTCAAGATTGACTTTTTGATTATCATATTTGGCAATTTCCTCATCAGAAGCAAGGAATTTATTATAATCCTCTTTGTTATCAGCAACAATCTGTTTTTGTTTAGCTATTGAATCTATTTTATCGTTGATTTCTTTTTCATTTTCTTTTAAGCTTTGAATGCTGACTACAGATTTTTCAAAATCGATATAAACATCCAGTTTAGAAACATATTTTTCCAATCTGTCCATTTTTTCTTCGGCATCTCTAATTTTATCCAAATTATCCTGAATCAAATGTTTATCATCTTCAAGTTTAGACAATACATTTTCTTCATTATTGAGATTATTTACCTGGGTTTCATAGATTTCCTTTTCTCGTTCCATGTTTCTTTTACTTTCAGAAATCTCCTGAAGCAGCTGATTGACATCTTCGATTTGCTCTTCAAGTTCAAGGCCTCTCTGTTTTAATGAGGATAACTCTTCACGTTTTTTACTTAAATCCTCAGACAGCTTGTCGGAATTGTAAAGCTTGCCCTTAAGTTCTGAAAGCTGATTTTCATAATCATTAATGAAAGGCAACAGGTTTTTCCATGACTTTTCTAAAGAGTCAATACCTAATAACTTAGCAATCAGTTGTTTTTTCTCAGCAGGAGTTTTATCAACTAACTCTGCAATTTCACCTTGGCGAATATAGATTGCATTTAAGAACAGGTCTGAATCAATGTCTAAAATCTGAAGCATTTCATTATTTACTTCTCTGTCCCCGCTGCAAATGTGAACATAATCTCCGTCAAGAGAAGTTTTCTTGTAAATTGCAGATTTCAAATTTGATTTTTTTTCACGAACTATTTTGTATTTTCTTCCGTTGGAATCAAATTCCAATTCGACCAACATGGAGTCCGCATTATTTCTAACTAAATCCCCAATTTTTTTACCGGTATGCTGTTTGAATAAAGCAAAGCTAATACCTTCTAAAATTGTTGATTTACCTGCACCATTTTCACCTACAATGACACTGATGCCCTTATTAAATTTAATAGTGGTGTCTTCATGAGATTTGAAGTTTTTTAATCTTAATTTTGTGAAAATCATTTTAAAACCTCATTAAATGTTGTCTGAACATCCTCTGGTTCTTCCTGAGATGTTTCATTTTCAGCCTCTCCGGTTTTAAATTCCCCGTTACTATAAAATTCATTGAAGAATTGCTTAATTAACTGACCTGATTCATCAAGTTTGTCTTTGGATAAATAATCATATAAATCAATAGCCAATTGAGTTACATTTTCATCCCCATAACTCTTTAATTGTTCTTCTAAAAGTTCTTTAGGACCTAAGGAATCATTTTTAATTGTTTCTTCAATTAGCTCTTCGCCGGCCATAATAAATCTAGGCCTAATCATTAAGGATAAGTCTCCCAATTCATCATTGATAATTTCATAAACATTGCTTGTATCTGATTCAACGTCTTTGATTGTTAAATCCAAGATAGGTTTTTTATCAAAGTCCTTTATTGTTTCTTTAATGGCCGCAATACCGCTTTCCAGGTCATTGTAGTTAAGTGATCTTATGATAAATTCACGCGGAATATCAATTTTAATTCTTTTAACTGACGGTTTTGGTCCATCGAAATCTACAATAACAAATCCCTTTCCATTTTCCCTATAATCATTAATTTCATCGGTTTTCCAGATTTCAGAAGATCCGGGATAAACCAATTTTCCGTTACCAAAGCTTTCATGAACATATTTATGGATATGGCCTAAAGCGTAATAATCAAAGTTATCGGGAACATCACCAATTTCCAACTCATACTGATAACCGAAGTACTTATCAATGCCCTGATGCAATACCAAAATGGATTTTTCATGATGAGCTGCTTTTTTAGACAGTTCTGCTAATTTGGATTTTAAAACCTTGCTTTGTGATGCCGGATAATAAGGCAATCCCCCGATGAAGACATCTCCAAATACATAATTAGTATTAATCGGACTGATTACCTTCAATCCCAATTTTTTAAATATAACCTGTGGAGGAATAGATTTTTTACGCATTACTGAATCATGATTTCCTGCAATTGAAAACATTGGAATGCCTGCACCTTTCAATTTTAATAAACCCTTCTGAAAAACTAAAAGTGCATTTGGAGATGGTCTTGCAGTTTCAAATAAGTCTCCACTATGTATTACAAAATCTACTTTTTCTTCTATAATTCTATCAATAATCCTTTCAAATACTTCATAAAAGTCCTGTTCACGTTCAATTAAACCAAACTGACGATAACCCAAATGAGTATCTGCTAAATGTGCAAATTTCATTATATTACCTTTTTAATTTTTTGTATATAACCAATTTAAACACTTGAAACAGTATTTAAGTGAATAGTAATTTATTTTATTATATATTTAATTGTTTTCCAATAGAAATCTAATAATCATATCCCATATCCAATGTTTCTTGCTCCTTTTGTTTTAAATCCTCTTCCTCTTTTTTTACGGACTCTTTGAAATATGAAATAATATCCATGTCATCACCATGGCGGCGGCCTTTAAACATATCTATTTTAACAAGAGTCGGCACCTTACTCATCAAACCCAAAACAATAGCTTCCCCAACATTTAATGAAGGAAGCTGATTGATTAAATCTTGTGAGAGGCTTTCACTGGCTGATTGAACGTGCCTTTGGTCTTCAGGTTCAACAAGTCTTAAGATAATCATGTTATTCATTTGGGACAACGCATCATGATCAACAGTTTTTGGAGATTGGCTTACAAGACACAGACCCAAACCGAATTTACGGCCTTCCCTTGCAATTCTCTGAATCCATCTTTTAGATTCGGAGTCCCTTTTATTTGGAGCTAAAATGTGGGCCTCTTCTAAAATGAAAAATACTGAATTATTAAGCAAGTCCTCTTTATTTCCTGTATGTGCAAGATTCTTACTTCTTTGAAGTGAATTTCTCAAAATATGGCTTACCAAAACACTTGCGACATATTCATCAACCTGGCTTAAATCTAAAACATTAACATGAGCCTTTTTGATATTGGACAATATATTTCCGATATCCTTATCGAATATATTAGAATACCTGTCCATCGAATCATCGATTTTGTTCATTACATCAACTATCTGTTTATCAGAGCCTTCTACTTGTGAATCCTTTTCTAAAATATCATACATTATTTGTAAAAAGTTATTAGAAGGTGCAACTCCATCAGAAAGCATTTTTTTAGCTTCTTTAAATGCTCTTCTAAAGTGTCTTTCCTGAATAAAACTGTTTCCGCCGATATGGACCAGTTTTTTAATTTCATAAATATCCATATATTGGGGATTTATTTTAGGTTTTATTACATTAACCTCCCCATTTGGAAACTCCGCGTCCTTATACTCCCCATGCATATCAAAAACGAAAACCGGAACGTTATAACCCAATAGCTGGTCTATTAAAACTGATACAGTATTTGATTTTCCCGCGCCGGTCATTGCCAAGATTGCCAAATGTCTTGATAAAATCGGATTTGCCTCAACATTAACATCAACATCACTCTGGTTTACAAGGGAACCTAATTTTATAGGGTTTTTCACTTTAAATATTTCATTTAAAACTTCCTTGTCAGCCAGTCGGATTTCAGTTCCCGGAAGCACAGGTGTTCTTGGCAATCTTAGATTATCATTAACATCACCGAGAATCTTTACCTTTCCTTTAATATAGTTGTCATCGGCTCCGATTCTTGAAATCTTTTGAATAGCTTTGAAATCGTTAATGTCCACATTTAAAGAATCATTTCCCCTGATTAAGTTTTCAATCATTCCTAAAACTTTTTTACCGTCGTATTCCATTGTAACATATTCGCCAACTTTCGGCATTTTATCTGAAATGAATGTTATTTCAGTTAATGAAGTTTCCCCATAACAAATTCCAACTACCATGACATCACTTCCCTATTAGTTGTTTCATAAATTTTAGCTATTTTTAACAGCTCCTTAATGTTCTTGTCTGTAATTACAACATCATTGTGTGCCTTATTAAGTAAATACGGATAACCCTGAACTGACAATGTGTTGATTTTTTTAATAATTTCAAATACCTCTTCTCTAGAAGCCTTATAAGGCAGTTCCACCTTTAAAACATTTTTGTTATCCTGAAGGCGAATGTAGAAAATTGTAAATGTCAATCCTTTGAAAAAATCATTGAAATATGGAAATGCTGCTTTATCAAACACTTTCCTATGTTTAATCAATGACATTCCCTGTTTTTTGGTGAATTTATCCAGAAACGCAATATCCGGAATATTCCAACCGAATAATTCATTATCTGATGATGATTTTGAAATTGAAATAATCCTTTTTCTGAACTGCAGAATTTCTTTTAAAAGAATGATTTTTTCAATAGATGCCAGATGTAGATTATACTCTTCTATCTTATTTGAACTTTCATCTTTAGGAAACTCCATTAATTTTAAAGAGGAAATCAAATCTGGAAATACCAGTCCGAACTTTTTTTGATTTAATCTTCTTTCAAATTCTCCTAAAAGCACATCATCAATGTTGTCTTTAAGTTTTGATGGTAATTTGGCTCCTCTTGGAAACGCATTTTGCAGGTCTCCTAAAAGTGAACCGTCAAACATGTAATAGTCAACATCATAATCTTTAATGGTTCTAAGTGCGCATTTAAGCTCGTAAATAGCCATGTAATTACTTAGGAGTTCATCTAAAAAAGAAACATGACCTACATCAAAAATATCCGAATCATCAATTTTTTTAATTTCACCATCATAAATAATGGATTCTGCCCCTACAGCACAGAAATTGGTTGTTAGAAATTTCTTTTTGTTAAAACTCCCATCACCTGCGGCAATGGAAAAATCGGCACTGCTTTCAAGAATATCCCTATTAAACCAGTTATATTCCAATTGAGATTCAACATCAGCCTTCGAACTGATATCATGAATAAATCCTCTTTTAGCGATGGCCTTTTCATATAATGAATTTAACATAATATCACTACTTAAAATTATGTTAATATAATAAAAAAAAGTATAGGAAGAGCAGTTGAAAACTACTCCATTGAAGCTTTTTTAATAGCGCCAGTTAATTCAAGAATTTTGGCTTTTATATCATCAACTTCTTCTACAACAGTACCTGTTACAATGATGTCTCCGCCAGCTTTTGCCGCCATATAAGCTGCTTTACCATCACGTATTCCTCCACCTACGACAAGAATGTTTTTTGGACCAGCCATTTTAGCATAGCCAACCATTTCAGGGGGAATAGGTTCTTCTGCACCGGAACCTGCTTCAAGATAGAAAAATTTAATTCCAAATAGTTCAGCAGACATGGAATATGCTGCTGCGATTTTCGGTTTGTTTCTAGGTACTAAATTTGCATCTCCAACCCAACCGACAGTTCCTCCTGGAGAAACAACCATATAATGCATTGACAATATTTCCATTCCAGATTCTTTAACTGCTGGTGCTGCTAATGCCTGAGCGCCGTTAATCCAATAAGGATTTCTTGAGTTTACATAACTCATATAAAAAATAGCGTCAGCATATTTACTTACACTACTTATGTTTCCAGGGAAAATAATAATTGGAACTGCAATATTTTCAGATAATATTTTACAGGTATCATTTACATCATCACCATCAACAGTGGATCCTCCAATCATGATTCCGTCAGTTCCACCTTCAATAGCTTGTGTTGCAATATCTAAGGCTTCTTCAGGTGTTTGTTCATCAGGATCAATTAAAGTAAAGTGTATTTTTCTAGTTTTTAATATATCTCTAATATAATTTTCAACATCGTTCATAAGAATACCTAAAATAAGTTTTATAAAAAATAATATATTAAATTAATTGTTTGTAAAAAAAAGTAAATAGAAAAAGATAAGAGAATAAGTCTATCCTCTTGGTTCTTTAGCTTTGAATCTTAAACCTTTGTAACCACATTTTCTACAGGTGGTAGCACCAGCAGGGTTACGAGCGTTACATTTTAAACAGATTTTTACATTGAACATTCTGTTTTCTGCCTCTTCAAATCTTGCCATTAAAAACTCCTCCTTATAATCGTGAAAATAAATAATAATAAACTGTTATGCTATTCATAACTATTAATTAATTATTTTAATTTAATAGTATTTAAATGTTTAGTAAATATAACTTAAAATAAGGAAAATATGCCTTTAAAAAAAATATTAATTCTTATTTTATTAATAAAAACAAAAAAGGAAATTATCCTTAAATTAATAATTTCATCACTTCGAATCCTTTAAAAACTCATTTTGCACACAAACAACCTCAGCGCTTGTATCCGCTTCACTATACGCTTCAAGCAAGTCATGATTTAACTCTAGAAAAGTATGTCCCCATTTAAATCCGTCAAGCAAATCACGAGCCTCATCTTTAAAACGTGTGATATATAATGTGGCAGCTATTGCTTCAACTGTTGATAAAATGCAGGGTTTTCCATAATTAACAGGATTGGTGGCTATTAAAAATGGAAGTGACCTGTGATACTTTGATAAAGAGAAGAATTTTTTGGATTTGGACACTTCGTTCCAGGAACAATCCAAACCTACTACTCCTCTCCTTTGCACAAACCTGTAGTCTTCATATGATACAGCTTTCTCAGCATATGGATTTAAAACAATAGCACCACTGGGAATCTTATTTATATTGTAAACCAGTCTGCATTTACCTAACTTTTCCATTTTTATAGATGTGCATTTTTTTCTGTCACATTCATCTGCATGAAAAACTGTAATTCTCATATTATTGGTTTCCCTGAAGTGCTGAAGCGTTTCCTGATTTATATTCCCTAACAAGTTCTATTTGATGTTTGAACTGCTCTTTAGTAAGACCGAATTCCTCATGGATACGCGGAACATTTTTACTTTCCTTTAATACAATGCTTTTAAGCAGAGGCTCCACATAATCAGTATAGGACTCGCCGTAGATATTGGTTGAATTGATGTCTGAAGACCCGTCAATGATAATATAAATTAAATAACCCTGTTTTTTAGCCTGTGATTCGCAGATAATGATATTCATTGAATTATTATTGTCAGAATTATCATCTGAATTGTTGGTTGAATTGGTTGTTGGAACCGCTTTTGTAAAGTAGATATTCCAATCGTTACCATTGAAGTTTCTTTGTTCGGGATTTGTAACTCCCTGAAGCTCATAGATTTCCATCAAAGCTGAGGAATTGTCAATAGTTGAAATATTATAGGTTATTTTATGTTTTTTGTCCTCATAGGAATGCATGAATTTTTCCTTATCATTTTCAAGAGTTACATTACCTACAAAACTGCCCTCCATAAAATCTGTTTTAAATGGTGTAGTTTCCATATTTTCATTACCGTCAAATAATCCAAAAGCAAAAATAAAACCTGCAACAGCAATAATTGCAACGATTATAAGAATAATAATTATATTTTTATCGTTCATCGAAAAACTCCTTAAATTAATAATATATTATAAGTAAAAAGTCTTTAATATAAGTTTAGTTAGATATTTAATTACTAAAAAATAATTATGGTTAGCTTATGAATAAAAAAGTACAGTACCAGATATTGCTGGTAGTTTTAATAGCTATTGTAATATTTAATTTAGCCATCATAGGTGATTCTGTAATGAAGGGTCCTGAAAACACTTATAATATTTCCACTGTCGGAAAAAATGTCAACGGAACCGTTTATAAAATTGAAGCAGGCAATCTTTCATCTAACGAGACTGTTGGACTCATAATAGGTGTTCATCCAAGAGAGCATGAAATTCATGAAGCTATAAACAATACGATTTACAATATCACTTCAGAAAATGGAACACACAACCTTACAAAGAAATATGTTGTGTATTATGTAAAAACCAAAGATAATATAACTTCACGTGAAAATACAAGACCTGCCGGTGAAGAATTAGCCAATAAATATATTGTGCCGAAAATTGCCAAGGACAAGCCATTTATTGTAATTGACATTCACGAGATAAATCCGGATTATGAATATTCCAATTTTATACTGAATATATCCAATAGAAGCGACAAGATCAATTCTTATATCTCAAATATAACTAAAGAGGCCAATCTTGTTGATTTTCAATTTCATGAAGGCACAAGTCCTGAAAAAGTTACACAGCCAATAGCAGATAAGGGAATTAATACTCTGCTGGTAGAAACATCAATCAATGCTGATTTAGCCGAAAAACAAAAAATTGCTGATGATTTAATCAGATGTTTAGATAATTTAAAACCTTAAGTGATTATAATGAAAATAGTTCGCGGAATTTTAATTGGAAGAATGCAGCCAATCCATAATGGACATATGCAAGTTATTAATAAAATTTTAGAAGAAGTGGATGAGATTATAATTGGTATCGGCAGTGCCCAGTTAAGCCACAGCACCAAAAACCCTTTTACTGCCGGTGAACGTATTGTTATGATCAGCCAGTCCTTAGCTGAAAGCGGCGTTGATCCATCCAAATACTACATCATACCAATGCAGGACATTAATTATAATGCTGTCTGGGCTTCACACGTTAAAATGTTAACCCCTCCCTTTTCAGTTGTCTATTCCGGAAATCAATTAGTTAAACAATTGTTCTGTGAAGAGGGATATGAAGTAAAGCAGCCTCCCCTTTTTGACAGAGTTCTTTTATCCGGGACAGAAGTCAGAAGAAGAATGCTTAATGACGGAGATTGGGAGGATTTGATTCCCGGCGCAGCTGCAAAAATCATTAATGAAATAAACGGTACCGAGAGAATGAAAAATTTATCAATAAAAGAAATTAGTGAATTATAACATTATTTATTAATATATGAAAGTATGACATATAAATGGAGATAATAAAATGGTTGTAAGAGTTATTGAATCAAATGAAGATAAAGTTACTATAGCTGATTTAGTAGAAGAATTAAAGAAAAATACTAAAATGGATTATTGCGGGGCAATTTTTACTTTTGAAGGTTTTGTTAGAGGAAAAGAAGAAAATATGAACCTTGAAAAGTTAATATTGACCACCCCTGATAAGGAAAAAACAAAAGCGGAAATTGAAAAAATCGTTGAAAACACTAAAATAAAACATAATGTTGTTGAAATATCAGTTGTCCACTATATCGGCGAGTTTGATACCGGAGACATGTTATTCCTAGTTGCAGTTTTAGGCAATCACAGAAAAGAAACTCTTGAAGCTTTAACTGAAGTGATTGAAACTGTGAAATACGATGTTGAGTTTAAAAAAGAAGAAATTTCTAATGAAGGAACAAAAACCATCCTTGCAGGAGGATAAATGATTTCCTTACTTTTTATTTTAAGATTGATAATTTTGTTTTTAATAATCTACGCCATCGTTAAAAACTTAAAAACATTATTAAAAGCAGGACTGATTGTATTTATAATTTTAATATTATTGGGAATAATGGGATATTAATCCCAGTTATCCCAAACTTATTTTCCGATGATGACTTCAGTAGATTTGATGATAGCTGCTACGTCGTCACCTTCTTTTAAACCTAATTTTTCAGCAGATTCTTTAGTAATAACAGCAGTAATTGTATTTGGTTCACTGACCTCAATTTTAATATTAGCCATTACAGCACCAAGATCCACACCAGTTACTTTTCCTTTTAATTGATTTCTTGCACTAAGTTGCATTTCATAATCTCCTTGTATATTTCTATAATTAAAAAATATGAAAAAATAAATTTCATATCACATATGTATTTACAATAATAAGTTGTATCGAATTGCACATAAATGTTTCGTTTTTAAGGAAAAAAAGGATTATAGAATCGATTACCTAATTTGCTTCATATCGAAATTTGGTAAAAGAAAAATATTTTAGCATGAAATATGGAAAATAATAATTATGAATATCGAATTAGAATCTATTGGAACAGTTCATACTGAATTTAAAGAAATTGAAGGTATGCCAATCCAACCGACTGGAGCAAAAGGAATAAAAGGAACAGTTGAAATAAAAGATAAATTTATTGATGGGCTAAAAGATCTTGAAGATTTTTCACACATCCACTTAATATATCTACTCCACAAAGTTAAAGGTTACAAACTTGAAGTTAAGCCCTTTATGGACAACAATACACATGGAGTATTTGCAACAAGATCTCCAAAAAGACCTAACCGCATAGGAATGAGTGTTGTAAAAGTAAATAAAGTTGAAGGAAATGTTATACACGTTGAAAATGTAGATATCCTTGACGGAACACCATTACTGGACATCAAACCCTATGTTCCCCAGTTATACGAAGATACAATCGATGAGCTGAAAATAGGCTGGTTTGAAACAAAGCACCAGAAAGCCAAATCACAAAAATCAGATGATAGATTTAAATAGCTATCATCAAACTAATTTTTAAGCGCCACAACTTAAGAGAATTATCATACCAGCCATCACAGCCCATATTCTACATTGATTTTGTATTTATTATGATTAAAAAAAGGAGATGCTGTAAAAACTCTTTAATGATTAGATAATGGTTTTGAATGGAGTAAAAATAAGGCAGTTAAATATATCTTTTAACCGCCTGTTCATCGAATATGTTTCTATTTAAAAAAATATAAATCTACAAATTATTTATAGCTTCTGTAATCAGCTGGATAGTTGCTTCAACATCATCCATACTGCATACGCTTACAGGAGTATGTATATAACGGGTAGGAACAGATAAAACACCAGTTGGAATTCCTTCACGAGTCAGGTGAATTGCAGTTCCATCAGTAGTTCCGCCATCACTTACTTCTAACTGATATGGAATTTCATTTTCATCTCCTGCATTAATAAGCAAGTCTTTTACAGACTGCTGGGTTAAAATACCTCTTCCACTTGCATCTGCCAGGACAATAGCCGGACCTTTACCCATCACTACAGGCGCCTCTTCCGGTTTAATACCAGGATGGTCACCGGATAAAGTTACATCAAGTGCAATAGCCAAATCGGGGTTTAACTTAAATGCAGAAGTTTTAGCTCCTTTAAGACCTACTTCTTCCTGAACAGTACCTACACCATAAACAGTAGCTCTTGTATTTACCCTTTTTAAAACTTCCATCATTACATAACAACCTACACGGTTGTCTAATGCCTTACCCATAATCAGATTATTAGGATATTCTGCAAATAAAGAGTTGAAAGTGATTTTATCTCCAATTCTAATCATTTTTTCAGCTTCTTCTTTGTCCTTTGCACCAATATCAATAAACATGTCCTTAGCCTTTACAACTTTGTTTCTTTCTTCAGGAGTTGTAACATGAGGAGGTTTTGAACCAATAACCCCTACAATTGATTCTCCAATTGAGGAGTGGACAGTTACAGTTTGGTTCATTAACATTTGATCGTTAATTCCGCCGATGTTTGAGAATTTAATAAAACCGTCATCATCAATGAATCTTACCATTAATCCGATTTCATCCATATGGGATGCAAGCATTACACTAGGTGCCTTTTTTTCACCTTTTTTGGTTGCAATTAAATTTCCCATACTGTCAGTTTCAATTTTATCAACAACATCTTTTAATTCGCGTGTAATAATTTCAGCTATTTTTTCTTCTGAACCGGATACGCCCGGTGTTAAAGATAGCTCTTTCATTAATTCCATCGTATCACCACATAAATTTTATAAATTTAATAATATTAAATAATTTCTATTTTATAAACTGACAGATAGTCAAAATTATTAAGTGCTACTTAAATATAATATTAAAGTAGGTGAGAGTATGAAGATAACTAAAATATTTTTTAGCCCGTCCGGGACAACCAGAAAAGTAGTAGGCGAACTTGCAAGCAGCTTTAAACAAAAACAGGAAATTTGCGATTTATTGTTTTTTAATGCATCAAAAGAATTTACACAGGACGATATAGTTATTGTTGGAATGCCTGTTTTTGCCGGAAGAATTCCGAAAACCGCAAGAGAAAGATTATTAAAATTAACCGGAAACAATACAAAAGCAATAGCTGTTGTAAATTATGGAAATGCACATGTAGGCGATGCATTGCTTGAGTTAGTGGACATACTTAAAGAAAATAACTTTGATGTTGTTGCAGCTGCTTCTACCGTCAGTCATCATTCCATATTTGATGGTGTAGCAGTTGGAAGACCTGATGATGAGGATACAGAAAAAATTAGTGAATTTGCAGAAAAATGTATGGAAAAAGTGGAATCAGGCGAATCCCTTCAAAGTGAAATTCCAGGAAACACACCATACGTCGACTATAAACAGCTTCCATTTGTCGTAAGCTGTGATGAAAGCAAATGCGTATTCTGCTATGAATGTATTTCAGTTTGTCCTGAAAAGGCAATCCCTGATGATGATCCTGTTGATATCGACCTTGATTCCTGTTCAAGATGTACAGCATGCATCTATATTTGTGAAGAGAATGCAAGAAGTTTCACTGGAGAAGCTTTTGAAGCTAAAAAACCAGAATTTGAAAGTGCAAACAGCAAAAGAAAAGAGCCTGAATTCTATTTATAGATTCATTCTCTTTTTAGCAACATTTCTTACATATTCATTTTCATCATTATTTGAAACTTCCTTTAATATTTTTTTACTTACTATCTTTTTAGCGGCTGCTTCACGGACTCTCCAGGAAGAGTCATTTTTAACAACACGACCCAGGTAATCCTGATTTCTTATTAATGAAATGGCTCTAACAGAGATATTTTCAGAAATGCCCTGCTCATAAATTTTCATCAGACATTTTTCGGCTTTAATTTTATTTAGCGCCTTAAGAGAAAATTCTTCATCTTCGTTTGCAAGAACAATTCTAATCAAGGTTTCCAAATCGGCAATATTGTCCAATGTAGATTTCCTAATGCTGACAAGTTTTGCATTTTTTAATATGTCAATAAATGATTCTTCTTTTTTAATATGGCTTAAGGCCTGTGCCGCTATATCTTCATGATTTGAATTAATAGCCAAATATTTAAAATCATTTTCATCGGCTAAAGCAGGATTTGAAATTGCATGATTTCTTACAAACTGGTCATCATCATTTAAAACTATTTTAATCAATTCCTGAGGATTATTCAGATTTTTCACAGCAATTTGGCGAACAAAGCTATCCTGTTCATTATTAATTATTCTTATTAATGATTCATCATCGGTTATTTTTTTAACTGCCTCGCTTCTGACAATTTTATCATTATCTTCATAGGCAATTTTTGCTAAAAACTCTTCATCATCAAGTTTTTTTATTATATCGCTTTTAACATCGGATTTTTCAGAATTTAAAACTATTTTCTTTAAAATTTCAGGACTGTCAATTTTATCAAATATTAAAGACCTGACTTTGGCATTGTCTTCATTCTGGGCTATAAATACCAGATAATCTTCATTTTTAATTTTTCTAATGGCTGCCTTTTTTACTTCCTCATCCTTATCTTCCAATGCAACTTTCTTTAAAACATCTTCATCTGCAAATGAATCTTTTAAAATGGCTGATTTTTTAATGGAATTATCCTTTGATTCGAAAACCAGGTCATATAATATATTCTCATCATTGATCTTTTCTAGGGATTTTGTTCTGTATTTTTTATCAATGGCTTCAACGGCAATCCATTTAAGAGTTTCCTCATCAGCAATTTTATCAAATATTTCGTCAACATGGCCGTTTTTCTTCATGTTTATTACAATTTCGGCAATGGATTTGTTGTTTTCCCCAAGTCTTTCCCATGCAAAACTTCTAACATCGAAAAATTGTGAGTTTTCAGCAGCATCCCTTAATAAATCTTCATCCTTAACCTTGTTTATTGCAATTAACCTGATAGCTCTGTCTTTTACATTTTTTGACATATCGAGCGCGACAAACTGATTTGTGATTTTGTCTGCCGCTTCTGCTCTTTTAATCCTGTCTTTGTCTGTTGTGGCTATTTTCTTTAAAAGCAATTCTTCTTCATCAATTTCAAGATTATCAAGATTAACTTTTTTCTCTTTTTCATCATTTTTTTTAAATCTATCAAAAAAGCCCATTTTAATTTACATCCTCATACATTTTCTCAAGAAAGCTTGCAAGTGAAATAATATCCTGGCAGTTATGCTCTATTATCGGAACAACCGGACCTATATTTTTCTTGGACAGATAAGTGTCATAATATCCTGGAATATACTGGCCAGGAACGTCATCTTCACGCTCAATTCCGAAAATTTCCCTTTCAATTGTTTGAAGTTGGCAGTTCGGAAGCGTATCTTTCCATAAATCTTTAGCAAAATACATCAAATCTAAATGAGGCAAATCCAGTTTAGATTCAATTCCATTATAGGCACATCTATTTTTTATAAAGGGTACATCAAAACTTTTTCCATTGAATGTTACATGAACTGAATCATCATCTAAATGATTTTGATAAGCATCAATGATATTTAATTCTTCTGTGTAGTCCCTTAGGAAATACTGTGATGCAATAATTTTATTATTTTTAATCTCTGCAATGCCTATTAGAATTATTGGAACATTTGAAAGTCCCTTTGTTTCAATATCCATAAACTTAAAGTTTTCAACATCTGTCATGCTTATGCATTTAATTAGATTACTCCTACATTTTTTAGAGTATCTGTTACTGTCAAGCAGGTTTACTATTTCGCAAAAAGACATCTCATCAATCTCATTTAAAAATTTCGATGCACTATCGCCGTACCTGTCATGATTCTGAAGGTCTTTTATGGTTTTAAATCCTTTGTTCTTAAGGTTTTCCTCGGTTTTAAGACCTATTTTCGGAAGCAGTTTAAGGTTATTATTTATCTGATTTTTAAAATTATTTTCCCTAAGGCGAAAGTCAATTTTTTCTTTTGTAGTTATTTTTAATGCATCTCCAAAAGATGTTTGACAAGTGCTGCAGTTCATTACCTCCTTTAAGGATTTATCCGCATATCTGACCAATAAGTCTTCTTTTAAATCTTCAAAATAATGAGGTGATAATTTTTTTTCTTTTTGTTTTGAAGTTGAACAATTCAAGTCAAGTAATGCATTTTTCAAATATTGTTCATGTTCGCTATAACCGTTCATTCACTTAAGAGTTATAACGGCCATAATATATATTTTTTAATAAAGTATACTTGAATTTTTCTAAAATACAATAAAGTTTATATATGGCAACTGTCAAATAATATAATTGGCTACGTGTTTAGCCTGAGAGATAAATTAAACAGCCAAATTTAAAAAAATTCATTTCTCTAAAAACTTGTTAAAACAAACCATTAGATAGCTAAAACTTTAATTAGCTATCTAATCCACCCCCCCCTTTTTTTCAAGATTATTAACTTAAATAAAAACCGCCACTTTAAATCAACTTAGAAAAATTTATATGATTTTTAAATCAAATTAAAAACTATAATTAATTTTTAGGGTTTTACTATGAAAATCAGATTAGCAATAATTTTTGGAATATTAATATGGTTTTTAAATTATGTACTCACATCAGTATTTAATCCGATTTTTACAGCAACATTGCGCAATATAGACGTAGTAGTACCTATAATTATGATAATAGTAACCGGATTTTTCGGAATATTGTACATCAGAACTATTGATGAAAATGAGATTATTGAAGGTTTTTTAGTTGGAATATTATTTGTCATAATAGACATCATCTTTGATTACATATTTTTCATTTTACCCCAAAAAAATGATTATATGATTGGAGATTTCTCACTACACCTCATTTCAATGACAGTATTAACCATACTAATAACCACATTTTTAGGATATTTAGCTCAAATGAATATTGATTTAAAATAAGGAGATTAAAATATGATACCAAAATCACACCCCAGATACGAATCATTACTTTTAAGAGAAAAGATGGTTAAAGCTTCACAGGATGGTTATTTAGCAGATTCAGCATTGATTGCACATGGCAGAGGAGAAGCTTATGACTATCTAATCGGTGAGAAAACAACATATCCTGCAAAAAGGGCAATGTATGTTGCCGTTGCAGCACTGCTTTTATCAGAAAAGCCTGTAATTTCAGTTAATGGAAATGCAACTGCACTGGCCATTGATGAAATAATTGAGTTTGCAAATGCCATTAATGCGAAAATTGAAATTAACTTATTTTACAGAACTGACAGCAGAGTTAAAATAATTACCCAGCTATACAAAGACCATGGATATGAGAATATACTTGGCGGTCTTGATGATGAAATAGAATACATCAGCGATATTGAAAACAACAGGGCAACAGCCAGCAAAACAGGAATTTACTCAGCCGACACAATATTAATCCCTCTTGAAGATGGAGACCGTGCCGAAATCTTAAAGCAAAGCGGCAAAAATATAATCACTATCGATTTGAATCCCCTTTCAAGAACTTCCAAAATGTCTGATGTTTCAGTTATGGACAATATTGTAAGAGCAATACCCTTTATGACAAAAATTGCCGATGATTTAAAAACTCAGGACAAACTGGTATTAATTGATCTGGTTAATGACTTTGACAATGCCGAAAACCTTAAAGAATCTTTAGAGCAAATTAGAATAAAAGAGTGAAACAATGCAAGTGATGGGAATATCTGGTTTACCTGGGTCTGGAAAAAGTTTAGTTTCTGAAATTGCTATTGAAAGAGGAGCAATTATTGTAAGTATGGGAGACATTATACGTGAAGAAGCTAAAAAAAGAGGAGAAACTTCTAAAGAAACTGCCCAAAATTTAAGGGCTGAATTTGGACAGTACATAGTTTCTGAACTAACAATTAAAAAAATTAAAAGACTGCAGGACGAAGGTCTTAAAAGCAAAATTATTGTTGAAGGCATTAGAAGCCCTCATGAAGTAGACATGTTTAAGGAAAACTTCGAAGATTTCATTATCTTATCAATTTTTGCAAATCCGACTTTAAGATTTGAAAGGTTAAAAAATAGAATGAGAGAAGATGACTCTGCTGACTACGGTGAATTTAAATCAAGAGATCAGATGGAATTGGATTTCGGAATTGGAGATGTCATATCCCTTTCAGATAAAATAATTATTAATGAAAGCGATTTAGAAGGTTATGTGGAAAAAATAAATGAATTTTTAGATGAAATTGAGTTATAATCTCATTTTTCTTCTAAAACAGCATCTTCGATAATATACACGCCACTGTCAAGATGCCACTCTTTTTTATCTTTTAGAATTTTGATTCTTTTTTTGAAAATAGGTCCGTCAATAGCCAATGTTTCGGCTTCGCCTCCTTCAAAAGCCAAATCCACGTAATATTTATCATGAATTTTTATTAGCTCGTCAATGGCTTCATCATCAATAACCCTTCCAAGCCAAGATTCATCCAAGCCCCATGCCGCGACTCCGCAAATTATTATCTTGAAACCTAAAGAGACAATTTTTCTCATATACTCCAATTCATCAACATGCCAGTAAGGAGAAATGGCCTTCAGTCCAACATCATCACATAATTTTTCAATTCTTGATTTTTGATATTGTGAATAAAGTGCACCCGTGTATATGGCTTCAACACCCAAACTTTTAAGTTTTTCAAATGCCAGTTTTAAATCTTTAAGTTCCTCTTCTTTAATCCCATTAGTTTCAGCAGAAATTATCGGAATATCGAGTGCCTGTGACAGTAAATCAGTTAGATGAATATTGGGAACATGAAACATGTAAGATTCATCATTTCTGGATTTCATAGAAAGAAGATATTTAACATCTTCTTTCCTCTCTAAAGCACTATATAAAGCCATAGTGCTGTCCTTTCCACCTGAAAATAAAATTGCAACATTCATGAAATTACCGTTTTCGTTTTTCTCTTAATACTTTCCTGAATTTCCTATATTTTGGAACAACAGAATCAATATAGATTCCCATAAGCGCAACAACAACACCTACTCCTCCACATATTAATGTGAATTCAATATTGGACAACATTGAGGAATTAGTATTATTGATACTGTCCTGAATCGGACCTTCAATTTTTGAAGCAACAATACCGTCTTCAAGTAAAATCTCTTCAAACCTGTCCAGTGCTGATGAATCAACTACCAGCACTGCATGAACCTGAGCATAGGATATGGTGCCTCCATAAACTAATTTATACCAGTCTGAAAAAGATTTCAAAGCCTGAGCAGATGTGTAATTCTCTTCAAGAGTTATCTGAATTTCTGAAGAGTTTATATAATGGCTTTTATAATGAGAGTCAATATTTCCGACGATTCTATCAAAGTAATCATGTTCCCGCTCATTAAACGACCACATCGGAATTGTAATTGATTTCTCGTCAAATGATTTAAAGCCGTCAGTTGAATTCAGCTTATTTTTCAACTCATTAATATTTACTGAAGAGGACAAATCCAGATATAAAGTTTCTTCGTTATTGGGCATTGTCTTTTCAATTGCACTTATCACACTCGGAAGTTCGTCATAAATCGGATCCAGGAAGAATGCTCCTCCAATCGAACCAATTAAAAAAGCAACGACAAGTACTAAAACCACTTCCCTTTTTGGCATATACTGCTTTAACATACCAATTGAAAATACAAATACCATCATCACAATAAACAAAATGAGGTAAATGACTGTAATTAATATATCCATAAATTCACCTATTAATTATTAATACTATATATTAAAAATATAATGGTTAAAATAATTTTGTATAATCAACCATTAAACTGAATAAATCCGCATGTTTTTGCTATTTACTGGCCATTCAACAATTAATGTATTTTCACCCTTGTTTAATGTTAAGGACGTTTCTTTAATATTTGATGATACAGATTCCCTAATTTCTTTTTTTGAATTATCCCTAAATTTAAAGTTTGTTGATAAATGGCTATTTTTAATGTTTATCTTGATTCTTTTTGAATCATCAAGACGGATTGTGTGTCTTGAGCCCTGGCCTTCACCATAAACCTGTTTTATAGCCTGAGCTATTTTTGACAAATCCGACTTTGCGTTTAGGTAATCTGAAACATCCAATGTGTTTTTAACCGATTCCTCAGCTAAAGGCAGTGTAAAAACCATTAGAATAATCAGAAAAACAGTAAAAATTAAAATATATTCAAGGGAGATTTGTCCGCAATCTTCTCTAATCATCTTACCACCAGAAACACATTTTTTGCAAATATCATCATCATATCACCGTAAAATATTGCTATCAACAGTCCGAGAGATATCGCAGGAGTAAAGGGAAAAGCTATTTTAATTGAAATATCATCTGAAATTAGATTTTGCGCATTCATAATTTTAAGCTGCCAAACTTCCCTGTCGGTTATTCCCCCTGCACTTTGCGACTTAAAGTAGTATTTAAAATCATTACTCTTAGAATTATAGACTTTTAAATTTCCGTTTATTTCGTCTAAAAGAACAACAATATCTTCATTATTAAAATAGCAATCATTGACAATCATTCCCTCCTTTAAATCTTCAACCTTCACCAGTTTATTTAGAATTGAGTTTTTAATATATTTCAAACCTTCAATATTAAAGATGTTAACTAAAAAATCGACATTATCATCGAATAATTCATTTTCACAAACCAAATGAGCAACGAAAATCACCAAAAAGGGAAATGAAACTAAAATGCTGTTAATTACAACACTAAATGAAAATGGATATATGGAAAGTTGGGGAAAAATATTCAAAAAGTTGATATTAATTCCAAATGGTATTACTGCAGCAATGGCAGTAAATAGTTTTACATCACCACCACCCCATATATTCAATTTCCACAACATATATGTTACAATATAAGTGATTACCATTGAAATTAATGAAGCTAAAATAAATTTAATGTTAGTTGTAACCAGTGACAAAATCAGATTCGAAACCAGTCCAAAAAACAATAAAGCATAATTCAATCTGTTAGGTACAATATTCTTTTTAATATCATAAATTGAAGCTGAAATGGAAAACAGTATTGTTATTATTATTTGAATTAAAAATATAGCATTAATAATCATGATTATATTATTTAACATTAAATAATATTAATTAAGTAGAAAATAAGTATGTAAAATTGATTTTAGAATATGAAATTAAATATAAAAAAGAAAAAATTAATTTTTAGAATACTCATGAACAGCTTCTAAAAATGATTTGAATAATGGGTGAGGCCTGTTCGGCCTTGATTTAAATTCCGGATGGAATTGACAACCAATAGCCCATGGATGATTTGGCAATTCAATAATTTCTACTAAAAAGTCATTATGACTTGTACCTGAAACTATCAAACCTTTTTCCTGCAATTCATCTCTGAATTCATTGTTAAATTCATATCTGTGTCTGTGACGCTCTTCTATGTCAACTTCACCATAGGCGTCATAGGTTTTAGTTCCTTCAATGATTTTGCAATCATAAGATCCCAAACGCATGGTTCCGCCCATGTTCTTAATTTTCTTTTGTTCCTCCATCATATCAATAACAGGGAACTTCAAGTTATCGTCAAATTCAGAACTATTTGCATCAGGATAGCCGTTTCTTCTTGCAAATTGAGTTACCATAGACTGCATTCCAAGGCAGATTCCAAATAAAGGCACGTTATTTTCAATTGCATAATCAATTGCATCTAATTTGCCTTCAAAACCACGTTCACCGAATCCTCCCGGAATTAAAATACCGTCAAATTCGCCCATAGCATTTTTGTCCAATTCTTCAACATCAGAACTTAAATATTTGATTTTGGCTTTAACTCCAATGCTTGCAGCTGCATGAAGTAATGATTCTCTAATGCTGATATATGAATCTTCAAGTTCGACATATTTGCCTATAATACCTATGGTGACTTTAGGCTCCTTGATTTTTAGGGATTTTACAACTTCTCCCCATTCATCAAGTTTTGAAGAATCAGGTTCAATATCCAATCCTATTCTTTTAACGATTAGCTCACCGATGTTATGTTCTTCCAAAACCAAAGGAACTTCATAAATTGTATCTGCATCGGGAGTATTTACAACTGCTTCAAAGTCCACGTCACAAAAATGAGCGATTTTTCCTCTCAGACCATCGTCGATTGGCTCTTGTGATCTGCATACTATAACATCAGGGTTGATACCGACACTTCTCAATTCTTTTGTAGAGTGCTGTGTTGGTTTTGTTTTGAATTCTCCAGCTGCATTCAGGTAGGGGATAAATGTAACATGGACGAACATAACATTTTCGCGACCTTCTTCGTTTCTAAGTTGTCTTAATGCTTCAAGGAAAGGTTGGCTTTCAATATCTCCGACAGTACCTCCAAGTTCAACTAAAACCACATCATAATCGGCACTTTCAGAAGTTTCCCTAATCATTTCTTTGATACGGTTGGTAATATGCGGAATAACCTGTACACATTCACCCAAGTATCCGCCTTCTCTTTCTTTGGCAATGACGGATTCGTAAACTTTACCTGTAGTAATGTTGGCTAATCCTTTAAGTTCAACATCCAAAAATCTTTCGTAGTGACCGAGATCCAAATCAGTTTCCATACCGTCATTAGTTACAAATACTTCACCATGCTGATACGGATTGAGTGTTCCTGAATCCCAATTTAAATAAGGGTCTATTTTAATAGCTGAAACATTTAAACCATATGATCTTAAAATTCTTCCCATAGATGCGGAGGTAATACCTTTACCTATGGAACTAACTACCCCACCAGTTATAATAATATACTTTGTCAGAAAAATCCTCTCCATAAATAAAATTTATAGTATAATGTTAGTTTCTCATGATATATAAAAATTTAAATTTTACGCAGATTAGAAAATTATCCATAATGTTTCCAAAGGCTCAGTTTATTTGAGATTTCACGGATTGTTTCATTAAACTGGTATTGGCCTGAATCATCATAGTTTGCATAATGATGCGATTGGATGAACTATTCGCAGGAATCATCCGGACCGTCAGAAATCCGGCATTTTCTGCAAACCATTCCATGATTTGCACCATAATGACTTGCAGACCAAAAAGTGCATTTTAGACATATTTCCACCCCATTATTAACCATTGAATCGTAATATTCATCATCATAGGAATATAAATCGGAACTGTCTGAATAGCCATCATCCCAGTCAGTGCTGCTTTCATCATCTTCATCAGAAAAATTACAGCTAAAGCAAAAAATGTATTTAACCAGTTCGCCACCACATTTAGGGCATATATCATTACTGATTGACTGCAAATAACATACATTCACTGCAATAACCGTCTTCATCTAATTTATCACAGCATACCGGACATATCAAAAATCACCTATAATCTTTTAATAAACTCTTTAACATACTTATCACAAAAATCCCAAGTATGTTCTCCTGAATCCTGAATAAATTCAACATCAATATTTCTAGACTTTAAAAATTCATAAAAGTCAACATTCCTGCCATATAAAAAATCATCAACACCGCAAGCCATGAATATATCTGGAATATCATCGCAATTTTCAAGCAGATATTTTGGATCTTTATCTGAGTTTTTAACTTTATCCAAATTACCAAAACAAGATTCATAAAATGAACTTGACCTTAAAACATTATTATCATCTGTATAATTGACAATATCATCAGTTATCAGTGCTGCTGAGACCATTCCAATTTTTGAAAAGTTTTTAGAATATTTTAAGCCATTTCTAATGGCTCCATAACCTCCCATTGAAAAACCTGCAATAAAAGTATCTTCCCTTTTAGAGGAAAGCGGAAAAATATTTCTTGTAATGTCAAGCAATTCCTGACCTACATACTCTCCGTAATAAGCATGGGCATTTTCGTTATCCACATAAAAGCTATTTTCCCCACATGGAATTACAATAGCTATTCCCCAGTCTTCTGCAAATTTTTGAATAGAAGTATTTGCAAGGAATATATCATCGCTGCCGTACAGTCCATGAAGCAGATACAGCGTTTTATATGGCTGCGGAACTATTTCCTCACTATCCTGGAGAAAATGGATATTGTCTGCAGGCAGTATCACACTAATGGATGTGCGTCTTTGCAGACTTTTACATTTAATATCTCCTCTAAACAATACCATTTAATCACCTAAGTCCATAATTTAGTTATAAACATCGCACTCGCATCCTCTGCCTTTTCAAATCCACAATATTCGTAGAATTTAACTTCATCATCATATGCAACAACAACAATACGCATATAATCCTTATAATGCTCTGTAATTCTTTTAACTAGTTCTTTTCCAATACCCTTTAGCTGGTAATCAGGTTTTACAAGTAAATAATGAACATAAGCATTCATTATTCCGTCATCCATTGCACATACCAGACCTACAAGTTCTTCCCCAACCCATGCTGAGAAAACTATATCGAAGTTTTTCATTGCAATTACCAATTTATCTGGAAAATGGCCTGAAGACCATTCAACAGACAAGAACAAATCCTTTAACTGCTTTTTACTAAAATAGTGTGTGTTTTTATATATTACACCATCCAATTAAATCACCCTGTATTCTGTCCATTTATCTGAAAAATATCTATAAATATAAATTCCCGCCCTTACATACCAGTCAATAAACATTGCAATCCATGTTCCAAATACGCCAACACCCATCCAGTCTGCGATAATATATGAAAGAGCTATTCTGCATGTAAACATTACTATTAAACTTATATACATTACTGATTTTGAATCTCCAGCCCCTCTAAAAGTGGCAGGAAGAGTAAAAGCAAGAGGCCATATAATAATGGCAAATATGCCATGCCAGATAATCATTTGTGCAGTCATGGCTGCAGTTTGAGGAGACAGATTATAAATGCCCAGTATAAACGGCAATATGGCAAATATAACTGCATTGCAGATTATATGTGAAATAAATGCAATCATCAGACATTTTTTATTATAATATCTGACCTGCTCATAATCGTTTGCACCAACGCATTTTGAAATAACTGCAGTTAGGCCCAGGTTAATTGCAAAGCCCGGCAAAACGGAAAATATCCCTATTGTATATCCGACCGAATTTGCAGCTATTGCCATTGTTCCAAATGTTGAAACCAAACTCAGGACTAAAATTCTTCCTAATTGGAATAGGCCATTTTCAATTCCATAGGGAATACCCACCTGCAGAACCTTTTTAAGAATTTTGAAATCGAATTTGTGCCTCAGTGTCCTTTTGATGTGTAATTTATAATCCTCATCAACAGCAAAGTACATTATCAGGACTGCAGAAAGAGCCCTTGCAATTACTGTTGGAACTGCAACTCCCCTTACATCCCAGCCCAAATAATAAATACAAACAGCATTGCCGATAATATTCAACACATCACAAATAACAAGTATTTTCATTGGTAAGGACGCATTGTTAGTTATTCTAAAAATGGCTGCTCCTACATTGAAAATAGCTATAAAAGGAATTGACAATGCTACAATACATAAATATTTATCAACATTTTGCCAAACATCAGCTTCAATTTGGCCAAATAAAAAAGCTATTAGAAACTGCCTTAAAATAATGACAAAAATCATCAGCATACATGAAAAAATTGATGAAAACCAAACAAGTTGTGTCGATGCATTTTGAGCTTTATCAACCTGATTATTACCTAAATATTGGCCTGCCACAACGGCTCCGCCTGTTGCAAGAGCAGAAAATGAAAAAATAAGTAACTGGATTAAAAAATCAACTAAGGAAACTCCTGAAATTGCAGCTTCACCTAATGATGAAACCATTATGGAATCGGCTAATCCTACACAGAAATCCAGAGCATACTGTATCAACAGAGGAATAAACAGTACTAGCAATGCCCTATTTGAGTAAAGGTAATTTTCAGGAGTTTTAAATACATTCATAATTTTATCTTATAAAGTTTGTGCGAGGCTTCGGTTCTTCCATTACAGCTAAACCTTCTCTAGCTCCTGCTTCAAGACATTGCAAGAAAAATGCCATGTTGTGTGCTAATTGCCTCATTGTACCTAATCCTTCTTCATCCTGAAGTACTTCTTCAGGAGTGTTTCCGTGAACCATATTCCAATAAAAAGATGAAATAACAGGCATTTGTGAAATTCCCAAGTATTTGATTAGCTGGTCGTAAGTTGCAGTTGTACCTCCTCTTCTTGCAGAACAGATAACAGCACCAGGTTTATGTTTGAATGCTTCTGCTCCTTTTCCATGGGAGTTTGAGTAAAATGCCCTATCCAAAAATGAAACCATTGACCCGTTTGCGCTTGCATAATAAACCGGTGAACCAAATACAAATGCATCGGCATCATATGCTTTTTTGACAAATTCATTGACAACATCACCATCAAATGCACATTGACCCAGTTCTCCGCATTTTAAACAGGCAATACATCCAGTTATCGGTTTTGTTTTAATCCAAAAAATTTCAGTTTCAATATCATAGTCATTTAAGGTTTTTGCGACTTCGGATAATGCAGTATAAGTACATCCTTCTTTATGCGGACTTCCATTTACAAGCAATACTTTCATTTAAAAATCTCCATCAATCAATCTTTGTATTAATTTATAACCTTCCTTTTTAGCAATAGAACCTTCAAGAACATCTTTTTCATTGAATGCCCCACAGTCATCTCCAGGCATATCTGATGCATAGATAATCATCGGCACATCATCACGGGTATGTGTTCCAACATCAATCGGAGTTGGATGATCAGGCAATATCGCCGCCCTGTAGTCTTGACCTTTCAGACTGTCTAAAATTGGTCCTACAATGAATTTATCAATCTGTTCAATAGCTTTTACTTTCTCATCAAGTAACTGGGCGTGTCCTGCTTCATCAGGAGATTCTATATGGATAAATAATACATCATTTCTTTTTAATGCATCGATTCCGTATTTTCCTTTTGCCTCATAATCAGTGTCAAAAAATCCTGTAGCCCCAGGCACATCAATGATTTCCATACCTGCAAACGCTCCAATTCCTTTAAGGAGATCCACCCCAGTAATTACTGCCGCATCAAGACCATAGGTCTCTTTGAAGTTAGGTAATTTTGGAGTTACGCCCTGACCCCATAGCCATACCATATTTGCAGGAATTTCCCTTTTTTGATTAACTTCCTGAGTTTCTAAAAATTCCTTTGACTCAAGCATGATGCTTTGGATTTCACGGGCAAGTTCACAATCTCCGAAAAGATTATCCAAAAGATTCTCGCCTGAAATATCATGAGGAGGAACTGTTTTTATATTGGCCAGAATTTCCGCATCCTCAATATTATCACAGGAATACACAAATAGATGCCTATAACTAATTCCAGTATAGAATTTCCCTTTAAAGTCAGGATATTTTTCCTGAAAATAATCATTTAATCCATTCATCAGCACATCTGCTTCTTGTGTTGTGATGTGGCCTGCATTGAAATTTTCCATTTTACCGTCTTTTTCGAAAATGGTGTTGCATCTAAATATCACATCACATGGAGTGGTTTTAATCCCAACGCTGCCTGCTTCAAGAGGTCCCCTGCCAGTATAGAAATCTGCAGGATTATATCCGAAGATACTCATATTGGCAACATCTGAACCTGGAGTGAAACCTTCAGGAACATTATTAGTTAATCCACCATAACCTTCTTTAGCCAATTTATCAATATTTGGAGTCCTAGCTACTTTTAGTGGAGTTTGACCATCAATTTCATCTAGCGGAAGGTCGCTAGACCCGTCTGGAATAAAAATTACATATTTCATGTTATCTAAAAGAATAAAAAAATAAAAAATTCAATTAGCTTTTATTTTTTAAAATACTAATTAAATCAGTCAACATTGCAGAAGCGGTTTCAAGTGATCCCGCTCCAAGTCCGATTACAGATACTTCATCAGCCAAATCGGTTTTGATTGTAGCCATATTTAAAGTTCCGCTTACATCATAGGAACTTCCCCTCTTGATCAAACGTGGAGATACCTGCAAATTATCAGGAGACACTTCAGCTATCAATTTTATCAAATAATCATCTTTTTTAGCCAGTTCAATAGCCTGTGAATTAATATTTGAAATACCTTCAACTTTAACATCGCTATAAGTTGCATCAATTCCCAAAAGGGAGTTGGCAAGAATTACTGTTTTACATGCAGCATCAATACCTTCAACATCCTGGGTAGGGTCGGTTTCTGCAATTCCCAAATCCTGTGACTCCTTAAGAATAACTTCATATTCAGAACCTTCAGAGGTCATTCTTGAGAGAATATAATTGGTGGTGCCGTTTAAAATACCTTTTATTGATTTAATTTCACATGATGATAATGTATCTTTTGTAAAATTAATAATAGGCATTGATCCACCGACACTGGCTTCATATTTAAATTCCACACCGGCTTCTTCAGCAGCACCAACTACTTCTTTAAATTTAAGAGCCAAATGTCCTTTATTAGATGTTACCACATCTTTTCCCTGTTTAAATGCTTTAAGAGTTAGTGAAAGTGCAGGCTGTGCATCTACAATATTTGTTGGAGTTGCTTCAATAAGACAATCATATTCAACTGCATCTAAAACATCCTCACCATTTTTATCAGACCCGAATTCCGGATATGATGATAATTTTCCTTCTTCCTTTTTAGTTTTTACAAGTAACGCTTCATCCAAACCATCTTGTGAGATTGCAGATGAAGATGAATCGGCTGCAGCAACTACTTTAATACCAATTCCAGTTTTATCTTTAATTAAATCCTTTTTCATGGAAAGTGCGTTAGCTACACCTTGGCCTACAGAACCAAAACCCATGATAATGACTTTGCATTCATCCATAATAATCATCACTTAAACTTCATTAATCACTAATAATTCCTTTTCCCCTGCAATTTCTGCAATTCTGTCAAATACTTTCTGTTTTAAACCAACATCAGCTTCAATATTAATTAATGCAGTGGATTTTTCTTCGCCATTTAATTTAATGTCAAATGCACTAATCACGACACCATCAAGTTCGTTAATTCTATCCATTGTGTCTCTTAAATCCCGATCAACTATGTGGCCGAAAAGTATTGTAGTGATTTTTTCTTTTTTAACAACACCATCAATTTCGATTATTGTAAAACCTAATTCCTCAAATCTATTTACAACATTTTTAAGTTCTTCATGTTCTCCTTCAATAGTAAGTTGAACAGGAACCATGCCATTTTCATTTTTATAGTCCCTTTTGTGGATAACAGTCACTAAATTAGCACCTAAAGTACTTACCGGCGCCAACGCTTTAACTAATTGTCCAGGACTATCTAAAAGTTCTAGAACTAAGTTAATTCTCATTTAAACCCCTCTAACCAGTCCAATCTGCTTTTTTAACTATGAGATTTCCTTCTTTATCAATCCTAGCATTTCTCAATATTTTTTCAGGATCTTTTTCTTGAGATCCATCATCACGAGTTAAATTTAAATTATCAGTAATATACCATGTTTCATCTGAGTCAGGAATATCTTCTAAAATTTCTGAAAATTTTTTTATAATGTCTTCTGCATCTTTTTCGATTGTCATAATAATAAACTCCTAAATATAATAATATATTTTGTAAATATATGCTTAAATACATTTATTAATTTATAGGATTAATTCTTGTCTGGAAACTATTTTTAGTTATTGTAAATTAACTGTTTTTATTTTGATAGTTTTTGAATTAGGTAGTCATAGAATTTTTTTGTTAATGCAACCCATATTGCAAGACATAACAAACCAGCAGATCTTGGCAATACATGATAGTCAAAATCACCTACAATTAATAAAAATACTATACTTATTGCAAGAAGAATCAATACCATAAGTACAACAGACACTACTGCCGCGAATACTTTTCTTATTAATGAAGGATTATTTTTATGAACATCACCTTCATTAATTTGTGGTTCAGTGTTTTTTTCATCAATAGATTGTGGCAAATTATTTTCTAATGGAAAATCCTTGATTAATGGACGCAAATCCATTGAAAATAATTTTAAGGTAAATAACCATGACTGAACGACATCTTCGACCGAAATCTCCGAACGATTATGAGTTAATGCTCTACAACAAGCAAAATATTTAGAAGAAGCAGAAAAAGAATTACCAACTCCAGGCCCAGTATCTAAATCCGAACAAATAAAAAGCCATAATCCATTAGTAATCTTTTTATGCAAATCCTTTGCATTATTTCCCCATCTGATATCCTTAAGTTTTTTGAAAAAATTTTTATTAACAAAATCATAATCAGTAACTTGTAAAAAATTTTCCTGACCGCAGCTTAATTTATAAACTAAATCACAATAATAAATTTTTTCTTTTTCATCCATTGATAACTTTCTTTGAAGTTCAGCAGCACAACTATATTCAATAATCCCAAAAATTGCCTCTACATGAATTACGTCTAATTTAGAGTTTGAAGTAACTAAACTAAAAGTACCAAAAATATCATCAGCATCCGAACAAATTTTAATTTTATTCCTAAAACGATAAATATTATTTCTTTCATTAAATTTTTTAGAAACAAAAATAAATTTGTCATTTTTTCTAAATGAACATAATTCTCTACGAAGCACATCTAAATTCTCTATCTCCAAATAAGAATCAAGTTCATGATATTTTTTAAATAATTCTTCCTTAATAAATTCTGGATTTAATTTAACCATAATAACTACCTCCTTTTACCAAAATATAAACTTTTTAATCTGATGATTTAAATAATTGGATTAGTAGAAATCCTATTTGATTTTACAAAAAATTTTTCAAAACATTTTTTTCTTTTCTATTTTTACTTTAATTTTCGATAAATAACTTTAAATTTAGTATTTTTATTTTTACACTTGAAATTTCACATCAATTGGAAAAAAAAACAATATATAGTTATATATATCGTAAAACAGATAATAAATATTATTATGAACTGCAAAAATACCTATTCTTCAGTTAGTAGTTTGTTTTCAAAACAATTAACTCTTTCGGATTTTGGTTTTGAAAAGTCCGCACTCAAAAAAAATAAAGAAATTGACAAAGAGATAAAACCAAACAAACTGTTAAAATTCATTAAATATACATTTGACTACTCAAAAATAGTGTTAAACAAGCATTCAATCCATTTCAAAGCATAGCTTCACACAACCATCATCATTCACAATTTTATCCATAAAATCTACACAAGAAACACATACCGGCAAATAACTGATTTATTAGAACTTTCCGACAACATATATTCCAGAAGAAACAATGCAGAATCAACATTAAATGTAATAAAAAGAATATTCAACAGAACTAATCGAAGCATAAGCTTAAAACCACCAAATAAAGAAACAAAACTCAAAAATACAATTTATAACATTTACAGATTAACACAAATTCAATAAAAATAAGGATTTCTATAAAGCCATTTTTTAATTTGTGTCCTTTCTAAAATTACCATGGATCATATGTTAACCTTGTTGATATTATCTACATTGTAAACTTTGTTGACAACTTTTATATAATTCAAATAATAAAAAATATAACCGGTGATAAAAAAATGCAAACAAAAGTTATCAGAGTCAGTTTAATAAATCATGAAAGACTAGCAGATATAGGTCACAAGAACGATTCATTCAATGACATCATCTCTAAAGTCCTTGACGATTATGATGAATACCAGGCAATTAAGGATTTAGTTGAAGCAGACAAAGAATTTGAAAACGGAGAAGGAATCAGATTTTCCTCACTATCAGAACTTGATGCATATTTGGATGATTAATTATGGAAATTGAATTCAAAAGATCTGCTTTTAACCAGTTAAAATACTATAAAAAGAAAAACCCAAAAGTTTACAAAATGATTTATGAAAAACTAGAGGAAATAATGGAAAACCCTAATGATATTCGCTGGGGAAAAGTAAAAAAGTATCCAAAATATAAAAGAGCAAGAAAAGGCAAATATCGAATATGCTTTAAAGTAGAAAACAATTGCCTTTATATTGGACGTATTGAAGACAGACCTAAAGCCTACAACTAAATTAGAGCCAAACTACAATAACAACCACTATCTTCCATTTCAACAAATATATCATCACTGAATAAACTCTCCTCAAGATTAACGGGAAAAATAATTTATTGAATATGCAAAGTAATTAAGAATATCAAAAATAAATCTAATATGAAAAAAGTTTCAAAAATCAGCTAATTATCCGATAAATTTGAAGGCTACTAATCCTACGAATTTTTAACATAACTTGTCACTTTCTTTTTGACATGAAAAATTTTTTTCTTAACATAAGAATAACTTGAACTTAGTTTCATACTTTTTTAGCATTAGAACCAATTATCTTAATATTTTTTTGAATTTTAAAAATTGTTTTAGTAACCTGTTTAGAACTGGATTTAATATCTAAGATGAATCATACTGTTTGAAGTGTCCGATTTTAAAATAAATATTGGGAAATATCAGTATCTTTTAAAATCTTTTTTCGCAAAATCTTATCGATGCCTGTTCCGTATTGAGCCGCTTTTTTAGGCCTATATGCAATTTCATAATCAAGACCTTCTTCAAAAGCCAATTTTCTTAAAATGCTTTTTCTCATGTCATCATGCATTGAAACAATTTTCTTATTATCAGGAATGTTTAAAACAAGTTCGACAAGAGTTTTATCTAAAAATGGCAGTCTCAATTCAACTCCATTAAGCATAGAGCATGCATCGTCTCTTTCTAAGTTAACATGATACATATTAGACATGTCGCATCTCAAATCATAATTTAGTGTTCCCTCAACAAAGCTTTGCAGATATCTTTTATATCCTCCAAACAGCTCATCGGCACCCTGACCTGAAATAGCTACCTTTATGCCATCACGAGCCACCATTTCTGTTGCAAAGTAAGTTGTAAGACCAACTCCGACCTTCATCAGATTATCATCATCAATTGCCTTGACTACATCAGGCAGTGCTTTGCGCACCAATTCTTCTGTAAGGCTGCAAATCTCTAAATCCAAATTCAAGAATTTTGAAGCGTATACTGCAGCTTCAACGTCGTGAGACCCTTCAACGCCTACTGCATAAAGTTTAATTTTTAAAGGCACATTATCAGATATTTCTTTGAGTAATAATGCCAGATAGGAGCTGTCAAGGCCTCCGGAGAATATTACACCAACCTCCCGCAATCCTTCAATTCTTTTAAGAACACTTAATCTTAACATCTTGTCTATTTTAGCTACGTCCCCTTCAAAGATTTTTTCATAAATCGGCTGGGCAGGAGCTATATCCTGCCAGTTGAAAAGGATGTGTTCAGGTTTTAATGTGTTAATTTCAGTTATTCCAACTTCTTTTAATGACTGTTTTGTTGATGCAAATCCTCTGAATTCATCATTCTCACCATAAAATAATGGTTTAACACCTAATTGATCACGTGCAATAGCTAAGTTTTCCCCGTCCCATACAGCAAATCCGTAATCCCCATCAATTAATCTGATTGCTGCTTGTGTTGCTTTTAGCAAATCCAATTTTTTAGCATAAAAATCTATCAAATACAACAGTGCTTCGCCGTCTGATGTAATTTGAGATTCCACCCCTACTCTTTTTAGGAAATTTCTCATAGTCTGGAAGTTGTAAATTTCTCCATTAAAAACCAGAACAAGATTATCATTGGCTATTGGCTGTGATTTTGAAAATCTGTCATTCGAATCATAAACAGAAAGTAAATTATGACCAAAAGCAATGGGGTAAGTATCATCATCTTTAAATTCCTCCAAATTAATGTCATTATAACATTTATCCAAATAAATTCCTGAGGAATCAGGTCCTCTGTTTTTGGAGGATTTTAACATTTTAACTATATTGCCTGCTTTTACATTTCCCTGTAGACCTGCTATTGAACACATATTATCAGAATTATCCTATAATTTTTATCCTTGTTTAATCTATTAGAATTTTTTGTTAGTTAAAATTTAAGGTTTTAATAAATAAAAAAGTATACAATATATTTTAGATTTTCACGAATAGAATATGTGAAAAACAGACTTTAAACAGCTAATCTTTTGCCCATCTTTTTAATTTTGGAAACGCTTCACGCATCATTGCTGTTGCATCTTCTTTATCCATTTCCGGGTGGACTTCGACCATTTTATCTATGCAGAAATCCATCATTTCTTCCATAGACATATCCGATGTAAATTCACCATCCTTATAACAGTAAATACAATAGTCTTCGTTTTTACTTCCATCTGCATCGGTTGCAAAAAGTTCATCATTATCCAATGGCATTGCACATGATTGGCAGAATTTCTGATTTTCAAAATTCATTAGTTTCACCTTATGATTAATTAACATTTCAATGATACTTAATATTTCCCATTAAATTGACTAACGATAACAGCACCGACTATTCCAATAATCACACCTGAGATGCATATGACAATATGCAAATAAATGGGGATTGTCAGTTAATTAGAAAATCCCAGTCATCTAAACTTAATGCCATGTTTTGAAATGTTTTAAAGATTATCTGAAAAGCGATAGTGAATATAAATGCTAAAAAGTGATTTTTTCACTGAATGTTTATTTTTTAAATTTGCAAATTAAAAATGAGTCATGATTTTGAACCATGCTATTAAAAAAGGATTTTAAAACCGGTAAAAATGAAAAAATAGAATGAAAAATCACTGCATGCTTAAAAATAAAAAAAGGAGAATGTTAGAAACATTCTAATTATTTAAGTGATTCTCTATAAATTGATCCAAATACTCTATTGTAGAATGCACCGAGATATGAAGATACAAGTAAACCATTGATAGTTGTTAAAATAGCTGACACTACTATAACTTGATTATTAATAAATCCTGCAATAAATACAGCTGCAAAAGACAGTATAAAGCTTACAGCAGCAATTATAATAAGATATACAATAAATGTGAATACAATTATACCGACATATTTTATCCATCCAAGATTAGAGATATTTCCAATTATTTCGCTGAAATCAAATGCTTTTTTAAACTTATCATGTGCAATCATATTATTTAATGCCATAATAAGAATAAAATAGACTATTATGAACAATAATAATGAAATTAAGACGAGACATATTCCATATGGCTCATTAATGAATTCCAAACCCATAATAAGCATTGCAATTGGGACAATATTATATGCTAAAGTTACGATGAAATACCTTATTCCATTTCCGAATAATTCCAATACATTAAAAAGTCCTGGCAAATCGTTCCTTTTATCGATTGAAAACTTAACAATACTCCATTCATATCCCATAATAAGAAGCAATATTATAAAGCTAACAATGGATAATCCGATTAGCATATTGACATCCCCAGAAGGCAACCTGGATACATTAAACATGAAACTTCCGTAATGATTCAATTGTCCAAAAGCTCTTAGCACATCAACAGCCTTTATACTAATGGCTAATGATATCAAATTAGCTAATGCGAACAATACTCCAAAACCTAAAAGTTTTTTTATGTCGTTGAAAGGATATTTCAACCCTTCGCCAATACAATCTGTTATACTTACCATAATCCCACCTTATATCTGCATAGTATATAGTAATCCAAGAGACCTTGCATTAAATATTGACAAATAAGGACCAACAATAAACATTGTAACTAATGAATTAATTAATGCTCCGAAAATAAATATTCCTCCTGCATTAACGCCTAAAATAGCACCTGAAATTCCAAATATTGTAAATATTATCCATATAATTGCAGTAATGGCAGAATATATCAATACAGTTATAATTATCAATCCGGCATAGGTCATAATGCATTTTAACCATCCTATTTCATCAATTACTTTTTTTATTTCACCTAATGCAAATGCTTTTGAAAATGCGCATTCATTATATGCCATGTGGCTTATTGCCATTTGAGCCATTAAACATGCAATGATTCCCATAATAAAAGTAATTAAACTTCCAATAATCATTACTGCTGAGGCCAAAATACCGGATAAAGCTCCTGCAATAGTTACAAATACAATAAAAATAATTGCAGGAACAATCAGATAAACAACTTGAATAATAAATACTTTTACTCCATCAATAAACATTTCTATTAGCTCATCGAATTCAGGCAAGGGATCATTTCCATTAATAATGCCGTGTACTGCATTGTTAATAACTCTGTAGTTATATCCTGCAATTAAAAAAGCAGGCACCAATAAAAAACTAAGTAGACACATTAAACCCAATAATATTAATGTTTTCCAGTCTTTTGCCGAATATTCAAATGCATCTTTATATATATCTAAAATCATATTCTTATCTCCCTAATAATAATCATCGTCAAAAATAAATATGTCTTCCATGACAAAGTATTGTTCTCTGTCTGCTTTGAATAACATTTTATTGAACACTTGGGTTATTTCATAAGCCAAAAATAAAGATGGATTATACCTGCCATTTTCAAGTGCATTAATGGTTTGCCGAGTAACACCAACTTTATCCCCAAGTTCCTTTTGGCTCAATTTGAGCTCTTGTCTTAAATATTTAATCATGGTTCTCATAATAATCCACAAATTAATTTAATTTAATTAAATGTATTTAAGTATCTAAGCAATTATGTTAAAACATTATTACTTATGTTAATGTTATATTACCTAATATATAAAGGTTACTATTTTTTATTTATTTAATAATATTAAATAAAATCATTAAAAACAGTATTAACAACATTAGTTTAAATAAATATTAATTATAGATTATTATTTAATTATTAAATAGACTACTAATTAATTATTTAAAATTAAATGTAATTTTATTAAGGATTTATTAAAAAATTGTTGATAGAAAGATTTATATACTATGTAAATAATGATTAACATATGCAATGTATTTATAACTTTTGTAAACAATACTTAACAAGATGATAATGATATATTGCACAGGTTTAAAAAAAAATTATTATGCGCATAAATAATTATATAAAACCTATTTTAATATTTGAATTCTTAATTTAAAGCTATCTTTTATCAGTTAGAGGTTATTAAAATGGTTGAATATATAATTGAGACAAAAAGACTTAGAAAAAAATTTGGAAAACAGTATGCAGTAAATTCTCTAGACCTGAAAATTGAAAAAGGAAAAATCTACGGATTACTTGGGAAAAATGGAGCTGGAAAAACTACTACAATGTGTATGCTTTTAAATCTTGCAAAACCTAGTGATGGCGAGATATTTTTCTTTGGCAAGCATTACAAACAAGATCCAAAGGAAATTTATTCAAAAATCGGTTCCATTATCGAAACACCAGGATTTTATGAAAATCTGTCTGCATTCGATAATTTGAAAGTCTTTGCAAAACTTAGAGGAAACTACAAAAAAGAAGACATAAACAGGGCATTAGAAATTGTTTCTCTATCTCATGCAAAAGACAAAAAATTTAAAAACTTTTCATTGGGCATGAAACAAAGATTAGGCATAGCTGCAGCTATTATGCATAATCCAGAGATTTTAATTCTTGATGAACCGATTAACGGTTTAGATCCCATAGGAATCAAAGAAATAAGGAAACTACTAAAAAGATTGTCTGAAGAATATGAAACTACAATACTGATTTCAAGCCATATTTTAAGTGAAATTGAAGCTATTGCAGATGTTATTGGAGTAATGGATGATGGATTATTAATTGAAGAAGTATCCATGAACCAACTGCATGAAAAATTAGATAAACATGTTGAATTTGAAGTTTCAGACATTGATTCGGCTTATCATATAATGAAGAAGTTAGACTTGAAAGAAGGCATTGACTATTCAGTTGATTCCATTTCAAATAGAATCAGCTTATTTACTAATCTAGATTTAAGGTCTGATTTTAACGAAGCTTTTGTAAAATCTGGAATTAAAGTAAATGAAGTGTCCATATCTGAAGAAAGTCTAGAAGAATACTTCACAAAATTGATTGAGAAAAAAGAAAGATACGGTGAAATTTATGCTTAACTTTGTTAGAATGGAGTTTTTTAAATTGAAAAATTCCAAAATATTTTTATTAAGCCTGCTTGCTTCAATAACTCCAGCTTTACTTGTTCATTTAGGATTATCCGGAAGGCTGGATTATGGAGAGCCTATTACTTTTGCACTCCTTTCAAGTCAAACAAATTTATATATGCTATGTATTTTCGGAGTTCTTCTTATAACAATTGCAGTAGCTTATCTCTTTAGCCGCGAGTTCAGTGAACATACAATAAAATCAGTTTTACCTACTCCGATTTCAAGAGCTAAATATTTGCTGGGTAAATCAGTTGCATTTTTAATTTGGATTTTAATATTATGTACCGTATGCTTTATAGCTTCATTATTGCTTTCATATATTACTGGAACAGTTGGAATAAGTGTTGATTTGATTTTAAAGTATTTTAGTGAAATGATATTTGGAGGGTTTTTATTATTCCTAGTTATGAGCCCACTGATATTTATTTCAATGCTGATGAAGAATATGGTTCCGGCAATGATTGCTGCTGCAATTTTAACATTTGGAAATATAATCGCATATGGCCACAGTCAAGCAATATACTGGCCATGGACTCTTCCGGCTATCGCATCTGCAGGGGAAATAGCTAATTATACAACTGATCCGTTTATTGTCTTTTTTATTATTTCAGCAACTTTCATTGTAGGTTTAAGTTTATCATATCTTTATTTAACAAAAAAAGATCTTAGGTTATAGGTGATTTTAATGTTAATTTTTATTCAAACTGAATTTATAAAACTAAAAAATTCAAAACTGTTCTTTTTAAGTTTATTAAGCGGACTTATACCTCCCTTTCTAATGTATATGGGAGTTTTAGAAATGAGATCAGACACTCCAAGCTTTATTTTAAAGTTTTCAGAAATGTTCATTGAAACAAATCTATATATGACAGGTTTATTTGCAGTATTTATCCTATGCATCATTATTTCTTATTTAATAGGCAGAGAATACAACGAACACACCTTAAAATTGGTATTAACAAGCCCAATATCTGACTTTGAGTATTTGATTGGAAAATATATAGTATTCCTAATTTGGACATTATTATTGTTTGGCGTTACTTTTATAGGAACTCTCATCTTCGGTTTTTTAGGAGGTGGAGTCGGCCTAACCTTAAATATGGCACTGCATTATCTTGGTGAAATGTTATTTGGCGGATTTTTGCTCTCTTTAGTGATGACCCCTTTTATATTCCTATCAATGATTATGAAAAATATTGTTCCATCGATGATTGCTGGATCAGTGTTAATCCTTGCAAACTTATTAAGTTATAGTTGCAGTTGGGGTCCATATTTGCCGTGGATGGCTTCATATATTGTTAGTTCAAACACAGTATCCCAATATCCCTGCAGAATAACCACACCATTACTTGCAATAGCCATAACCTTTCTATTTGGAATAGCCATCTCATATATTTACTTTAGCCTCAAGGATGTTTAAGCAAGCATCCTTTTATCTGTTTTACTTGGAATCTTAAAAATTAGAAAAATGGAACAATTGAATAAACCATTATCAAAACAGCCACAGTTAAAATTACAATAGCCCCAAGGGGAACTTTCTTCCAGGCAAGTCCTGCAGCCACAACAGCTCCAATCAATCCAATATACCACAACTGATTATCAACAGTCAGTACTCCCGGACATATTAAAGCTGCAAGAGCCGTATACGGGATTAAATTTAAGAACTTCTCAACTTTTGGTGAGAAATTAAGTTTATCGATAAACAAAGCCGGAATTAACCTTGGAACAAATGTTACAATAGCACAGCCTAAAACAACCAGATCCACATAATTCATTAGGCATCACCTGAAAGCAGATATCCATCATCGACAATATGCATTCCAGCTGCCGCACCAAGAAGTGTTGAAACAATCAGTGACCAGTTTCCCAGAAATTGTGATAAGACCACATTTAAAACTGCAGTTACTGCAACTAAAAGTGCAATCTGTTTGCTTTCCTTTATGGCAGGAATCAGAATTGCAACAAATAATGCATAAAGGGAAATATTAAAACTATTTGTAACGATAACAGGAAGCATATCCAATATAACCACACCTATTCCTGCCCCCAAACACCATGAAAGCCATGCTGTTAGTGCAATTCCCAGATAAATCCATATGCTTGAATCTTCGCTTAATGAAAACATTGCAAAGGATTCATCAACAGTCAAATGAGCAGACAGGATATTTAAAGGCAAACTTGATTTCTCAACTTTATTTAAAACACATGTTGACATTACAAAATACCTTAAATTTACTACAAAGTTAGTTAAAACAATTGCAATCACACTGGCTCCGCCTAAAACCATTGAAGCGGCAATGATTTGACCTGCACCTGCATAAACTAAAAAAGACATTGAAACTGTCTGCAGAGGAGTCATACCTGCCTTAATAGCTATAGCAGCATAGCCAATCCCCATTGGAATATATCCAAATGTGATTGGAATAGCCTTTTTAGCGCCATCAATAAACTTAGATTTACGAGAAATAATAAACGACTCCAAAAAATTGAAATAATAAAAAAAGAAGTAATTTAACTTATTAAATTACTAATCTGATCGGTTGTAATAATGCCTACAACCTTCATGTCTTCATTAACTACAGGAAGACAGGATATGTCAAACTTACGCATTTTACGTGAGATTTCCTCAATAGGATCATCTGCATTACAGTAATGGACATCTTTTGTCATTATGTCCTTTAGATGATTGGATTTTGTCGCAATGGATTTAGACAGATCCCAGCTTGTAACAATTCCGATAAGTTGGCAACTGTCAGTAACAACCGGAATATGAGTTACATGCTTGTCCAGCATTAGTTTAGCCGCTTCTACAACATTTGAATTTTCCTTAATTGTGGCGACTTTTTCCATCATCAAATCCCCAACAACATTTTCTGATAAGAAATTGGAGAAAATATAATTGAGTTGTCCTCTTTCAAGTAAAAAGGCATCATGACCATAGTTGGACTTTATTTCTGAAAAGGATACCTCAACATTGTTAGCATTAAGGGCAGTTACAATGTCCATACTCTGCTCGGTTGGATATAGCCAATCTGAATCAACAGAAATAATTTTAATTTTGGATTCAATGCCTTTAAATCCATCAATTAAAGAGTCATTAATGGAAAGGTCAAACAAATCAACTGCTTTTGTTATGAACAGATAGCTATTCGCATCAAAACGTTTTACAAAAGTTTCGCCCTGATGTTTTAAATAGCTTTCAACTTGAAAATCAAGTGTAAAGTCATAGCTTATTTCATCCTTGTCCTGAAGGCCGCGTCCAAATTTAATATCCATTGATTCATCGCTTAAATAGGTAATATGAGCAATCATACGTGCCAGAGACAGACCGTTTCTAGGGATTTCTCCGGTTTCATAGTAATTTCCGTTGTTCCATTCAGGGTCTGAAAATATAGACTGACGGCCTACCGCATTAAAGGCTATCTGCTGAGGTGAAGACCTTGCTGCTGTAGCTATAGGTATTGCCTTTTTCATCATTGACGGGTAGGATACCATCCATTCAAGAACCTGCATTCCACCCATAGACCCTCCGATAACCGCAAACAACTGATTAATTCCAAAAGAAGCAACTAACTCTTTTTGAACTTTAACCATGTCATTAATTGTAATTACCGGAAAATCAAGACCGTACTCCTTACCTGTTTTGGGATTGATTGAACTTGGACCTGTTGTTCCCTTACATCCCCCAAGTACATTAGAACATATTATAAAGTATTTTTCACTATCCAACGCTTTTCCAGGGCCGATTACCATTTCCCACCATCCGGGTTTTTTATCTCCCTCGTGCCATCCTGCAGCATGAGCATCACCGGTCAGAGCATGGCAAATTAAAATGGCATTGGATTTTTCTTTATTGAGTTCCCCATAAGTTTCATAAGCAACAGTAATCTCTTCAAGTGTTTCTCCACTATCTAATCTGATTGGGTCTGATATACTAAGATATTCAGTTTCAACAATACCGACAGATTCCTTATTCATTTAAAACACCTTAATATTTAATTTTTCAATAGCTATTTTTGCAGCTGCTTGTTCTGCTTCTTTTTTATTTTTACCTTTTCCAACACCCATTTCCACATCATCAATCATGATTGCTATGATGAATGTTTTGTCGTGAGGCACTCCGTATTCCTCTAAAATTTTATAGGAAATATCCAACTCTTTAACATCTCCGTATTCTTTCATTGCAGATTTATAATCTGCGAAGAATATCTTATGCTCGTCAATATATTTAAAAATGGAATTTGCCACAAACTGCTTTGCAAAATCCCATCCCTGATCAAGGAATATTGCTCCTAAAAATGATTCGAAGATATCTGCAGTTATGGACAATATCTCATTTTTTGTTAAATTCGATTCAACACTGGCTATTTTAAGATATTCATCCAGCCCCAATTCATGAGAATAATGGATTAATGCAACTTGACAGACATAGTTTGCCCGCAGTTTTGTTAATTTACCTTCCTCATAGTGAGGATACAACTTATACAAATATTCCGAAACTATTACACCTAAAACAGAATCTCCCAGGAACTCCAAACGTTCATAATTATAATCCAGATTATGATTGGTGGAGTAGGAACCATGAGTAAATGCAATATCATATAAATGTTCATTATCAGTTTTTATACCAAATTTTTCATATAAATTCATAAACCAGCCCAAATTAATTAATACAATAATTAGTTATGAATTTTTACTTATATATAACTAACCTACAACATTTATTTTCAAATGCTCTCTTGCACTTTTCTTATTTATTTATAAATTCCAATATAAAATAAAAACAAGGATTTGATAGCTATGATTTTAAATTGGCAAGAAGAAATAACAAAAATTGACCCTGAGATAAAATTTAGGTCTCAGGGAGGATGGTTGAAAACCGTTGAACAGCTGGATAAAAGCGTTAAAAATGGATTTTCACTTGTTGGAGAGTTTGTTAAAGCAGGAGACTTTGAAGAAGAATATGGTGAAGGACTATATCTTGATTGCAACAAGGAAGGCAGCGCTAAAAAACCTCAGCAGGACTACAGGCTATTCCGCTTTAGAGACGGCAAAGTAAGGCTCCTTGATATGGTAATTGATGGTGCTCAGGGTTGGGCTGTTGATTTATGGGAAGCTGTTGAAGATGAACTTTAAATAGATGTTTATTCCCGTTTCTTAAATTTTGAAAATCCGGTTTCCTGAACGTTGATTCTTGAATCCAGACAAGTCGGTTCCTGCAATAGAATAATTTTATGGTCTAAATTTTGAGGGAAATTCTTCCCGTTACCATCGATTATTCCTCTAAAACTGACTGTAAACTCCCCTGTTTTTCCAATATCCATAATTAATTTTTCAAAAGAAAGCATATCTGCAAAGAAATTCTCCAAATCCATCATTTCAAATACCTGTCCGATATAGCTTATAGCCATTAATCCGTTTTCATTTTCTCTGATTTTTACTCTTTTCTGATTCAGTTTTAGAGATTCATTAGTTTTTTTGCTTGTTATTGTAATATAATTTGAAAATTGCGGATAAACCATATTATCATCTCCCACACAGGTCATTTCATCAGGCCATATCATTTAAAACTGCCATAATGCTTCTTAAAAATTTATTTATAACCCTACTTATTAAAGTTATCTGAAATAAATCAGACCAATGTTTTTAGATAACCATCGGACAAAAATTATAAATTACATTAATATGAATATTAACACTAGATAATAGTTTACTAGAGGTAAAAAATGAATAAGGAAAACAAAAATATTAAAAAAGATGAAATAATTTTATATAATAGAAAAGATGACTATATTCCTCGTGTAGTAGCTATTCACGATTTGTGTGGATACGGCAAATGTTCACTTGGTATTGCCATTCCAGTACTTTCAGCTGCAGGCTGTGATGTTTGCCCGGTTCCGACAGGCTTATTTTCCAATCATACTGCATACCCTAACTGGTACATGCACGACACCACAGAAATACTTAACGATTACTTAAATACCTGGAAAGAAATCGGTGTTGATGCAGATGCGATTTATTCAGGATTTTTAGGTTCCAAAGAACAGGTTGATGTAATCAAAAGCGTTTATAAAACATATCCCCATGCTCTTAAAATCGTAGATCCGGTTATGGCAGACCACGGAGAAGTATACCCGACTTACAATGATGAATTATGTCAGGCCATGGCAGACCTTGCATGTGAAGCGGACATACTTACTCCCAACCTTACAGAAGCAGCCATTATTTTAGGCGAACCGATTGGTGAGAAATGGGGCGGTGCAAATATTGATGATGCAGAAGCGCATCGCATTGTAAATGCCCTTTTAGACCGTGGAGCAAAATATGTTGTGCTGAAAGGTATCCAACGTGAAGACGGCATTATCCGCAATTTCGTTGGTGGAAAAGACATGGGCATTGTTGAAGCGTCAAACGAATTTTTGCCATATATGCTGCACGGTACCGGAGACTTGTATGCAAGTGCGCTTTTAGCGGCAGTTATGGTAGGTAAAAACCTTGCAGAAGCAGTTGAATTTGCAGGAAACATTACCCACGATGCAATGTTGGTTTCATCAAAACAGCCTGACTTTCAGGACCGTGGCGTAAACTTTGAATCACTTCTGGGTCAGGTAACAGACTTGTTTATCTGATTTTTTGATTTGCAGATGGATTAATCATGAAATGGTTAAATCCGTCAATAACCATCTTTAATATTTCAGATACTCCATGTTCAGGATATGGCAACAATATCTGCTAGAACAGAAGTGGAATATTGCAAATATCAATATAAACTGAAATATAAAGCGGTTATTCATCTAATTTAAACTTTAATATATCATCCCAGTGTCTTCTCAGTGTCATTTCACATTCCAGTTTGTCCAAATCATATGCAATGGACCATTGGGTATTGCTTGTAATATCCTCAGGATTTGGATCTTGTGCTGATGCTTTTAATGCTTTCCAGGTGTCAGCCATTCCATTTCCGCCATTATCTATTATATCCATTATGGAGTCATATCTTTCTTTTCCTTTTCCATATATCCCATTTATTCTGTTCGGTTTTACTTTATCAATATGCATTCCATAGAAATTTGTTGCCGCCTTAAATTTAGTTACGACCATTGGCCTTTCTTCTTTTTCCGGGTCAAATTCCACTACCATGCCATCACCGGTTTTATCTGTTATGTAGAAATGATAATCCCTTCCGCTTGAAGCAAAAACATCATACTGTCTGATTAATTCAACTGCATCTTCTGTTGTTGATGCATTATCCAAAATTAATCTGATTAGGACTGTTGTTAACAGAACAGGTTTTCCCGTTTTTTGAACGGTTGGTTCGCTTGTTTCTGTCAGTACCGCTATTCCAAGTCCCTTTTCATTGATTCCGTCTAAGCAGATATATGGTGCAATCAAGCATGAAGCCTTTGTTTTCATGCTTATTTCAGGATCATTATCATAAATATGACTTAATGCAGCAAATCCTATTGATTTATATCCTTTCTTGGGTGTGCACCTCACCAGCATTGCTGATGAATCAAATGCGAAATCGTAGTTTCTTCCAAATAAAAATTTTTCATCATTAGGCATTGTAAAGGCTGAACATCCGTAATCGGGCGCTTCAAATTCGACATCTACTCCTGGAAGAGCATCTGCAAATGCAAGTTCCATCAGTTGCTGACTGTCGGGGTTTCCTTCGATAACAGGAGTTACATTATCAATATTATAGTCATATTTTATTTCAATGGAATAGACATTATAATCGTCATAATCAGTAATTTTCTTAATTGTTTCTATTGATTCCATCCTGTCCTTTGACAAATCAAACATTTTTTCACTTCCATAAAGCTAAAAAAAACTCGAACGTTATTCAGATGAACATGTGAATAACTAAAGATATTTATTGTTCATTTAATTAGATAAATATATCTGCAAAATCCTAATTTAAGTGAAAAGCAATTAGATTAAAAATAGTTTGATTTATGAGATAATATGCGTTTATTATCTCAAATAATTTAAGTAATTAATATAACATTTATACTAATCTTTGTCTGGTAGTTGGTTTTTTATTTTGCCAACTGTATCTCCTGATTTTTTTAGATTTACCAAATCCGCAAGAAGCACAGACTTTTTTACGTACGTGGTAAGTGTTTCTACCACATCTCCTACATCTGATATGGGTTTTTTTATTCTTTTTACCCATTGATGGAGTTCCTTTTGACATTGATACACCTCCTTAATTTTTTCGTGAAAAATATAATCTCAAAGTATCGAATAATATTTACGGTGAGATATAAACAATATTATCTCCTCTAATGAGCACAACACCGAGTCTTCTAGTAACCTCTCCGTCTTGTAACTCTTCTGCATCATTAAGAACTAAATTCATGTGCAAATCAAAGCTCTTAAGTATACCTCTAAATTCACGATCTCCTTTAAGTTTGATTAAAACAGGAGTATCCACAGATTTTCCTAATGCGTCAAGTGGTCTTTGAACATTTTGTCCGCTCATTATATCACCTTATATTATTACAATTTTTAGTTTTTAATATGAATTGAGTAATATACTCATTATTAGACATAATATAATCAAGTTAAGATAAGACAAAACCTAATTAAAACTAATACTATTAATTATAATTAACCTACTATATAAATGTTACTTTATTTTAGGTAAAGAGAATAGAAAAATAACAGCAATACCGATTATTAGCAAAAAAATTATTTAAATTAATTTTCAAATGCTCTTAGACATTGCTTAAAAATAAATAACGCTAAAAATAACATTATCCAACCATCACAGGCAAAAATCATGACACTTAACCGTGAAAAATATATTGACTTAATAATGTATATACTGTCTGAATGCTACACAAAATCAAATCTGGGAAAAACCGTTCTTTGCAGCATATTATATTCAGTTGACTTTAACCATTATGAACTTTACGGAGAACTGCTCACCAGAGAAACATACATCAAGTCCAAAAAGGGAATAAAACCAAAACATTTTAAAGAAATAACAGAAGAGCTAATATTAAAAAAACAGCTGTTTTTAAGAAAAGAGGCCTATTATCACAGAACCCTCCACAGATATTACCTCACAGTAATTCCCCAAAACAGATTCAGTGAAAAGGAACTTGAGATTATCGATTTTTCAATCAGAATGCTAAGGGATAAAAACGCAAGCACAATAATGAAATATATCATAAAAGATCCTCCATTACTTATGGCTGATTTTGGAGAGGATATAGACTGCAAATATGTTTTTTCAAGAAATAATAAATATTCCATAATAAAAATCAGATTAAATAAATAAGTTTATTTATTTTAAATAATAAACATTATTTAACAAAACACTAACTGGGATTAATATGGTCGTAAAGATTAAAAAAAGAAATTTCTTGAAAAAAAAGAAAATAAAAGAAATACGAGATGAACTGGGAGAATACGGCAACTTACTTCAGGGAAAGAAAAATGTGGAAATACTTGAAGCAGAACCCCATTCATTTATTTTAGTAGATGGTGAACCATACATCATATTAATTAATGAAAAACCATTTCCAACACTTAAGGCGGCGCTGGCCAATGAAATTGATGCAAAAACCGTAACAGTAGACATGGGAGCAATCAGATTTGTAAGCAATGGCGCCGATATAATGAGTCCCGGCATTGTAGATGCTTCAGAAGGGGTTGAATCAGGAGACATTGTTTTAATTATTGATGAAACCCACGGAAAACCTCTGGCTATTGGAATAAGTTTAATCAGCGGTGAGGAAATGGTTGAAAATGATTCCGGAAAGGCGGTTGAAACCAAACATTATGTCGGCGATGATATATGGAACTTTGAATTATGAAGTGATAATATGGCTGAATTAAGATATAGAGCTGGAAACATCCAAAATCCGACAGTTCATAAAATAGGCATCATAGCTCTGGGTTCCCATTTGGAAAACCACGGCCCCGCACTTCCAATTGATATTGATGCAAAAATCGGAGCCCATATTGCATTTCAATCTTCCCTCCAGACAGGAGCAAAGTTTTTAGGAATAATATTTCCTGCTTACGAATTAGATACAATTGACCACGGAGTGCATGTTTCCCTTGAAACATTAAAGGAAAACGTTATCGACACACTTAACAATGCTAAAAAATTTTTAAATATAGAAAAAGTGGTTATCGTCAATGCCCATGGAGGAAATATTCCATTAATGACTGAATTATGGGATATTGAAGATAAAACCGATTTAGTCATCATATTCAACAACAAGGTAATCTCATCTGAAGGCCCTCACGGAGGAAGCGGCGAGTTGTCAATGGCTAAAGTTTTAGGCATCGTCAATGAAGATGAAGTCAAAAATCAGGCAAATATCGATAAATACGAAGAGGTCGGCCTCTATGGCTTTAAGCAGGCGCGCAGTGATGACCCGAATATTGAGGAAGGGGCTTGCGATATTGAGGAAAACGGCGTTTATGTAGATGAAGAATACGGAGAGAGACTGTTTAATCTATCAATCAACTCCGTAATACTTGATGTTGAAAAGCTGTTGGACTTCTAAATCATCATGTCTGGTTGCCGGGATTCGGATTTGCCGGCTCCTTACTGTTGGACTCCTCACCAGACTCATCAGCATTATCTCCTGAATCATCAACAATAGTTTCCACATCAGAGTCCTCTGAAGAGGATGCCTGGCGTGATGAAGTATCCTTATAGTCCTGATAACTGTAGGTTTCTACATTATCATTATCATCACTGTTAATGGTTGAAATATTGTCCAATATGCTTCCAGAATCACTTTCATTAGGTAAAATTGATATCGGTCCGGTCATAGAAGCAAAAACACAGGCAAAGCAGAAAGCCACAATAGCCACAATGAAAATTACTAAAACCTTAGCAGATCTACTAGACAAAATATCACCTTTAAAAAAAATTAACTAAAACTAATATGTCTACAATAATATAAATAGATATTGATACAATGAAAACAATTAGAAAAGCAATACAAAGTGAAACCAACATTAAAAAATCCCAATTTATCTGTTCTCTGGTTCCAACAAAAACAAAAGCCGAATCAAAAAAGGTAATTCAGAAATTAAATAAGCAATACAGCGACGCGACGCATAACTGCACCGCATATATTGTAAGTGACGGGGAAGGCTTTGATGATGATGGCGAACCTGGAGGAACAGCCGGAAAGCCTATGATAAATGTTTTAAGGAAAAATGAACTTCACAATGTAACCGCTGTTGTTACAAGATACTTTGGCGGAATTAAACTTGGTGCAGGAGGGCTTGTAAGAGCATATTCAAAATCGGTTATGGAAGCTATCGGCGAGGCTGAAATACTTGAAATCGAAGAATATGGCATATATAATCTTATTTTTGAATACAGCGATATAAAAACAGTAGATGGTGAAGTCAGAAACAACAATCTAGAAGTCACAAATAAAGATTATTCAGACAGGGTCATCTACAGTGTAGTATCAAAAGAAAACAGAGATATTTTAAAAATATTTGAGAAATACCCTAAAATCAGTGCTGAATTTAAAAATAATGAATTTTTAGAAAAATAAATAAAAAAGGAAGAACTTACTGTTCTTCAAAGTTTGCTGCAGGCACTCCGCAGACCGGACAAACGTAATCTTCCGGCAATTCGTCTTCTTCAAGAACAAATCCACATACTTTACATAAAAAAGCCATTTGCAACACCTACTCAATTTTTTCGAACATGTCAGCGCTTGCGCCGCACATAGGACATTTATAATCCTCAGGAAGTTCTTCAAATTCGTCAGTCACATATCCGCAGACTTTACATTTAAATTTTGCCATTTTCTAACAATCTCCTAAAAATTTAATAATTAATAGTTTACATGATGTAATATATAAAACTAATCTATTCTCTGAAACATTGATTTCGGCATTCTGCATTTCGGACATTTAAATGAAGAGGGCAAATCTTCAAATTTAGTTCCGTCAGGAATGTTCAATCCTTCTTCAATATCATTTTCATCAAAAACATAACCGCAAATATTGCATTTATACTTAGCCATAAAACAAGTCTCCATTATCTAAAATTTATTTGGAACCTTCAGGTAATCCGGAAGGGGTTTGATACGGGCAGGTGTTCCGATAGCCAGATAGAAGGGAGGAACTGAATGTATTACGATAGCTCCTGCTGCAACAATAGACCCTTCACCTATCTCAACATTAGATAAAAATGTTGTGTTGCCTCCTATTGAAGCTCCACGCCTTATTTTAGGTCCTTGAAGTTCATAATTAATTCTGACAGGATATTTATCATTGGTAAAACAGGCGCATGGTCCGATAAACACATTATCTTCAATTACGGAATTGGTCGGAATGTATACATTAGACTGAATGCTAACATCGTTTCCGATTATCACGTCGCCCTCAATAACTGTATTGGTTCCAATTAAAACATCATCGCCAATATTAGTATTTTCACGGATAACCACATTATGGCCGGTTCTGAAATTATCTCCGATAACCACATCATTGTAGATAATTGAATTTGATCTGATCGTGTGGTTTCTACCTATTACGGGAGGTTTTGAATTTGGAGAGTATTCAACACCGAACTGAATGTTCTGGTCCTTTGGAAAATCTAATTCAGGTTTTGAATAGTCGGGTCTGACAGGTTCCTTTTCAATTACTGGCCTTTCATAAATAACTTCATCTCTTTGAGGCTGTGAGTAGAAATTATCTTCCTGATAAATAGGTTTTTGAATCTGAGGAGGTCTTGGAGGCTGACTATAGAATCTGCTATTGTCTTCAGGAGGTCGTCTGTTGTCCCTCATGTAATAGGAATCCCTCCCTGCCTGTTCGTAATGTTTTTCCCCATTCTTTGATTGGCCATCATCAAGAGTTTGTGAAAATCGAACCATATTATCAAACCTGCATTTAATTAAAATTAAGTTGTAAGTGATTTAAGTTATGTTTTTAATTAATATATATATTGAACGGTTAGTTAACTTAAAAATGAGATTTCACTTATCCGCTTTTTTTAAATTTTAAAAAATAGAATTGGAGATTTCAAATCTCCATTTAAAAGACGTTTTTAAAGAGATGTCGGATTTGCATCAAACACACTGATTTTTAAATCCTCTGCAACCAAATCCCCTATGTTTTCACCGAATTTTATAAAGTGTTCTGTTTTCAGGTGATTGTTTAGAATTTCGATAGAATCCCATTGCTCGACAAACAGCAGCGTATCGTCATCTGTATTGACCAGGAGATTATAATCTACATTGCCTGCTTCTTCTCTTGATTTTTCAATCAGATCCTGTGCAAATCCAATTATCTCATTTTTGCTTGTTTCATCCTTAGGAATAGCTTTTGCTTGAACAATAATCATTTTATTACTCTCTTAAAAATTATTTTAAGTCCTCCACATGGGATTTTACATCCAATCCCAATTAAAAGAATGTCATAATCTGTTTAAACGCGACTACGGTTTTATTAATAGAATCATCATCTATTTTCCTATCTCCTCCGTAATATTCGCCATCACTTAAAAAAAAGAAAATGGCAAATAAATAGATTATTTTGCCTTTCTAGAACTGATTCAGTCCAAATCAAGTCTTACAACAGGTTTGATTAAATCTTTTGGTTTATCCTTCATTAAATAAAGAGCGTCTTCAATTTTCTCTAAACCGTCAAATCTGTGAGTGACTAAAAGCTCTGGATCTTGCCTACCGTATAAAGCAAGGTCTGCCAGTCTTTCCATTCTAACACGGCCACCAGGACATAGTCCATTGGTAATGGTTATGTTAGACATACCGCAACCCCATTCTACACGAGGTATTAAAACATTATCTGCTCCGCTTAAGTAATTTACATTAGAAACTGTTCCTCCTGCTTTTGCACTTGCAATTGCCTCTTTCCATGTGTTTTCAAGGTTACCTCCTGCGATGATAACGGAGTCAACTCCTACACCATCAGTCAGTTCCCTTACTTGCTCGTCAATTGCACCTTCCCTATAGTTGATTATGTCAGTAGCACCGTATTCTTTTGCCACTTTTACAGAAATTGGTCTTGTTCCTGCTGCCAATATTCTTCCAGCACCCAATAGCTTTGATCCTGCAATAGATGAAAGACCTACAGCTCCAATTCCTATGACAAGTACGCTTCCACCTAATGGAATGTTGGCGTTTTCAGAACCCATCATACCTGTAGACCACATATCCACCAGCATACAAGCTCCTTCATCAGACAAACCATCAGGCAAATGTGCTAAGTTTGCATCTGCTAAATTCACATGGAATCTTTCACCGAAAACACCATCTTTAAAGTTTGAGAATTTCCATCCACCTAACGGTTCGGTGGTTTGTGATGGGAAACCTCTTTGTGCAGCTTCATCATCCCAGTCAGGAGTAATAGCCGGTACAATTACTTTATCCCCTGGTTTGAAGTTTTGTACTAAATTACCAACTTCAACGACTTCACCTACAGCTTCATGTCCTAAAACCATGTCTTTACGGTCCCCAATTGCTCCTTCCCATACAGTATGAATATCTGAAGTACATGGAGATACACATGTAGGTTTGATAATAGCATCGAGTGGTCCACATTCAGGAACTTCTTTTTCAACCCAACCAGTTTCATTTAGTCTTTTCATTGCAAAACCTTTAAAAGTTGCCATAATATCACCTAATTTTATTCAACTTACCTCTTTAAATAAGCTTTCTTAATTAGACCTGAATGTAAAAAAAAATCAAACAAAAATCCAAATAATTTTGTTTATCAAACTTATTTAAATCAATAAGTCGATGCTTATTATTATATTCATTAATGTATAAATACATACCTATTTTATTTTGCAAAAATCAAAAAACTTGAATTAAGTTTACAAATAATAAAAATTGGTAAAAAATGTTCAAACCAAAGAATTAATCAAAATTTTATTATATTGCATCAAAAATTGATTTTCTATCCAATAAATTTCCTATGAGCTATTTTTACATTACTCTGATTGACCATTGCATATTGCATAGTAGTATCAATCTGCACATGACCTAAAAGTCTTTGAACCTGTTCTATAGGCATTCCCTTATCAATTGCATTGGTTGCCATCGTCCTTCTAAATTTATGAGGATGGACTTTTTTAATATTTGCATCAATACCAAGTTCCCTGATTCTTCGCTCAACCCCATTAATCCCAAGTCTTTTATATGGTTTTTTAAAAGATACGAAAAGTGCAGAATTACTGTCTTTTCTTGACTCCAAATATTTTAACAAGTGAATTTTTGTTTTAGCGTCAAAGTAAACAATCCTTTCAGAGTCCCCCTTGCCCAATACGACACATTCTCTTTCATTAAACAGAACGTCATCAATATTTAGATTTACAAGTTCACCTACACGTATACCAGTTGATGCTAAAAGTTCAATCATTGCAAGATCCCTTATATTGGTACAGGAATCCCTTAAAATTTCAAAATTTTCATCACTTATAACTTCTTTAACAACTTTTTTAGTTTTTATTTTATGAATTCTGCGAACAGGATTTTTTAAAATATAATCCTCATCCTCAAGCCAACTAAAAAAGCTTGAAAGAACTCTTCTAACATTATCAACTGTGGTTTTAGATGCTCCATTAACTTTTCTATAGTCAGCAAGATACTTTCTTAAATCATCGGTTGTTATATATTCAATTTTTTTATTAATAGATTCTAACATTTTTGCAATTGTTGTATGATAATAGCTAATTGTTCTCTCCGAACAACCCTCAACATGTTTAGATGCAAGAAAATTCATTAATAAAATAGAATTCTCCTTAGATTCTTTTATTGTAAATTCACTTTTAGTTTCTACCAATTCATAATCTTTAAGAATATTTCTTAGAGTTTCATCCAATATTACTAATTGAGTTTCATCCAAATACAATTTCATTTTTGACTTAATTTTATTAATAATCCTAGTTTTCATAATACACTTTAAACAAACCGAAAATAAATAATAATTTGCTAAAAATATCTAAATTAAAAAATATTTAATAATACTAAGAAAATATGATATGAAAAAGTAAAATATTTGATATAAATTAAAAAATGATTAGAATTCATAAAATTAAATTATAAAATGGATTTTAAAAATAGAAAAAGATTCCTAAAATTGAACAGTTAAAAATTCGATTCTTTAAATAGTAAAACATAATTATCTTAATTTCTGTGTAAAAATCTGTTGCATCAGATATTTCTTAAAATTTTGGTA
>NZ_JAUNXI010000007.1 GCF_030539875.1 Methanobrevibacter sp. | reverse complement strand
TTTTTGGATAATTCAGCTCTGAGTTCAACTAATTTATCTTGAATCTCATCAACTTCCATGTCCCAAATTTCTTTACTTCTTAAAATCGCCATTGTTCCAACTCTTTTAAGATAATTAAATTAAAATTTAACTATCGTCTTTCTCCACTTCATCAGCAGATTCTTCTTCAACAACTTCTTCTAATTCGTCGAGGTCTTCAACTTCCTCAATGATTTCTTCTTCGATGATTTCTTCGGTTTCAACATCGATTTCTTCTTCAATAACATCACCGTCTTCTTCGATGATCATTTTTGGAGGAAGAATTTCAACTGAATCAGGTAATACAGTTTCCGGAGGCATAATTCTTACATAAATACCTAAGACACCAGGTTTTAATTGAGCGGTAGCAAAACCTTCTTCTACAAATCTTATTGAAGGTTCTCCACATTTTTTAATGTATCCTTCAACAAATTTAGCTACAGCAGATCTGGAACCTCTGATTTTACCAGAAATAGTTACTTCTACACCTTGAGCGCCAGCACCCATAATTCTACGAATAGTGGAATAAGCTACTCTTCTAAAGTGCATACCTCTTTGTAACATGTTAGAAATTTTGTAAGCCATGATTTTAGGGTTGAGTTCAGGAACATCTACTTCTTTAACTTCAATTTGAGGATTATCTAATCCGAATTTAGTTTTAAGAGTATTGGTAATATCCCTTACATTTTTACCTCCTCTACCAATAACCATACCTGGTCTTTCTGCATAGACAACAACCATGGTTCCTAAAGGAGTAATCTGAACATCCATTCCACCATATCCGGCTCTTTCAAGTTCTTTTTCTAAGTATTCATCAATTTTGGTTCTTCTAAGGCCCTCGGTGACAAAATCTTTTTCTATCATTAGTTAGCCTCCTGTAATACAATTTGAATATGAGTAGTAGGTGTGTTAAATGGAGTCATTCTACCAAATGCTCTTGGGATATATCCGGGAATTACAACACCTTTGTGACTAGAAATATGTTCAATAACTAATTTTTCAGTGTCCATACCTTTGTACTCTGCATTAGCTTCTGCATTTTTTAATACTTTTAAAATCTGTTCAGCAGCTTTTACAGGATATCTTCCGGAAGGCCAACCTTCTTGTCCTTTTCTGTGACCAACTTTTTTGTTGTGTCTTTTGAAAGGAACTGATTTTTTCATATCAATAACATTTTCTAAGTAAGCTTTAGCTTTTCCTACTTCCATTCCTCTAATTGCACTGCAAATCTCAACACTGTGCTTTGGAGAAATTTTGAGAGATTTTGCCATAGCACGTGCAGTTTTTGCTTCATCAACTTCTTCATTATAAGCATATTTGTTGTTAGCCATGTTCTAATCTCCTTATTTAAGTGGTACAAACATAGATGATCTTGTAGCTCCCATACCTGGGTCTCCGTGTTGAACTCTTTTTCTGGTTGGTGCATATTCACCAAAGTAATGACCAATCATTTCTGGTGCAATAGTGACTTCAACAAAATTCTGACCATCATAAATACCGAAAGTGGTTCCAACCATTTCAGGTATTACAATCATGTCTCTGCAATGGGTCCTAATAACTACAGGACGACCATCTTTAGTTCCTTCTTTATTTAATTTTCTCATTTTATCCAAAACAATTTGTTGTCTTGGTAAGAATCCTCTTTTTAAAGATCTTCTTTGTCTTGCAGGGAATAATTCCATTACTTCCTCTAAAGACATGTCCTGAAGTTCTTCAAGAGTATAACCTTTATATTTAAATATTTTTCTTGCCAATGAAACACCCTCTATCTATCTTTTTAAACCTGTTCTTTTAGCTGCAATGGAACCAACTTTTCTTCCCGGTGGTGCGTGTCTTGAAACAGTAGTTGGACGACCAGGATGTTGTCTGTTACCTCCCCCGTGAGGGTGATCAACAGCATTCATTGCTACTCCTCTAACAGTCATAAACTTCTTACCTTTAGCTTTGTAAGCATGCCATCTTTTACCCGCTTTAAGGAACGGTTTATCTTTTCTACCTCCACCAGCAACAACACCGATACTTGCACGGCATTTAGGATTTAAGTATTTTAATTCACCAGATGGTAATTCAACAACAGCTTGATTTGCATCATGAGTAACAACAGACGCATAAGTTCCAGAAGATCTTACAAAACGTCCACCGTCACCAGGTGTGTTTTCAATATCGTAAATTGGAGTACCTTCAGGAATTTCAGCAAGAGGTAATGTATTACCGAATTTAATAGGTGCAGAAATACCGCATTCAATTTCATCTCCAATTTGAATGCTTTCAGGTGCTAAGATAAATTTCTTTTCACCATTTTCGAATTTTACTTCTGCAATAGGAGCGGTTCTTGCTGGGTCATGTAAAATGTCAACGACTTTACCTTTAATACTGCCTTCTTTTTCTAATGCATCGTAGGATCTGTATTTAATTTTATCTTTAAAACGATGAGAAGCAACACGGTGAGCAGGAGTTCCTCTTCCTCTTCTTTGATGTATTAATCGTTTTCCCATTCAAATTCCTCCTTAGAATACACCTATTCTGACAGCGAGTTCTTCTGCCATTTCTTCTTCAACAAGTTTGATGTATGCTACTTTTTCACCTTTAGTAGTAATGTGAGTGTTGACTCTTTCTACTTTTTCTTCGTATAATTGTTCAAAAGCTCTTTTGATTTGTGATTTATTAGCTGTACGGCGTACAACAAAAGTAATCTCATTATTTTGATCAATTAAGTTCATGGTTTTTTCAGTAACATGAGGTTTAATAATAATTGAGTATGAATCCATAATAATCACCTATTTTTCCAAATTATTGGAATAAACCTCCTAACTTTTCGACAGCTGACTTGGAGTAAATAGTGAGTCTTCCTGCATGGGTACCTGGTGCTAATAATTCAGCATTTAAATTTTCAACAGCAACAACATCCACACCAGCGTGGTTTCTTGCACCTAAATTAATACCTTTATCTTCACCAACGACTACAAGAGGTCCTTTTACTTTTTTATATTTTCTTCCTCTGGTTTTACCCCTACCTGCTCTTATTCTTTTACCTTCTTTAGCACGAATAATATCATCATATACGCCTAAGTTTTGGAAGATTTCACGAGTTTGTTTAGTAGTTTTTACAGATTCGATGTCATCTTCAACAATGATAGGTACTTGTTCTAAATCTGCAACTTTGTGACCTCTGTTTTCAACAATTTCCTTATTGGTAGTTGCTGCAACAGCAGATCTAATAGCAAATCTTCTTTCTTTTATGTTGATTTTTTCGTGATGATTTTTTTCAGCTCTAGTAGGATGTGCTTTTCTACCACCAATAGCCATTGGTACGAAAGCTGCTTTGGAACCATTTTTAATCCTTGGTACTCTTGCAGTACCTCTACCGGAACCCCATCCTTTAGCAGAAGTTCTTTTACCTGCCATCGGATCGTTTCCCCATGGTTGTACTCTTGCAGATTGTGCAGAAAGTACAGCTCTTTTGATTAAATCTGGTCTGTATACTTCATCAAAAATAGCTGGAAGTTCGATTTCCTCTTTTACTTCCCCATTAATAGAATAAACGTTAACTTTCATGATTATACCCCTTGTTTAGATTTTGTACTTATGTAATTAATTTGAGGTATATCCTCAGCTTTATTATTAGGCCTAATAGGTTGTCTTAAGATTACTAATCTTTTAGAAGGTCCTGGAAGGGATCCTTTGACTAAAACGTAATCGTTTTTAACAAGTCCGTATTTTACAAATCCACCATCAGGATTGACTTGGTCAACTTCATCTGCTGATGCGATTTTTAAAATTCTTTTATTGAATTCAGTTCTTTTATGGTATCCCATTTGACCTGCTTGAGCAACAGTCCACATGGTTCTTCTAGGTGTCCAAGGTCCAATAGAACCTACGTGTCTACCTTTACCTGCTCTAACAGCTTTACCATATTGAATTCTGATTCCCCATCTTTTTACTACACCTTGGAATCCTTTTCCTTTGGTAGTTGCAATAGCATCAACAAATTCACCTTCGTTGAAGATTTCACTAGCTTTTACTTCATTACCTAATAATTCCAATGCAGTATTTAATTTTTCTTCAGGATTTGCTCCACCTATACCACATTCAAAAATGTCCGGTTTTTTCTTAGGTACGCTAGTTACTTTTGGATTTGTGTGTACTAATACCCTAATTTCTTCTGTGTTTTCTAATGCACCTTGTATTTTTGCAATAGCTTCAGATTTATTGTATTCCTTAGGAAGAGAAATTTTCCTAGAAAGTTCTTTATCTAAATTGTCTGCAAGAACTTCGGTGATTACTTTCAATCCACGAGAAGTTTTTTCATAAGCTCTAATTCCCATCACAACGACCGGAGGTACTTCCAATACGGTAACTGGAGTGAAAATATCCATACCATTAGTAGGAGAGTTTTTATCGGTATCAGTGACCATAGCGTGAGTCATACCGACTTTATAACCTGCGAGGCCGAGTAATTTTGGTTCATCAATTTGTGGCCAAGATTTTACCCTAGGGGTTTCTTTAGCTGCTCTTTTCCTTGGACTAAAAGCAACAGACCCTTTTCTTGGCTGGTGATGTCTTACCATTTATTTTAACCTCCTTATTAATATTTTTCCTTATTTTTTAAATTATTTTAATTTTTGTAGATTAATAGCTAATTCAATAACTATTAACAGATTTTGACAAGATTATGAATTAAATAACCTTATCGAATTAATAAATAGCCATAAGAAAACTTACAACTAGATAAATATTAGAGTTCAATATATTCCATTGAGTTAAATCCAATCGGAGCACAATGAACATATTACAATGCATAAATCATTCTGCGCTAAGTTTTATTTTTAGAAAAGTCCTAAAAATATCGATGTATAAAAAGTTGAGCAAGTCATCTATTAGCAGTGATAAAAACTAATAAATCAAGAGAATTAAAATCTCATAAAGTTGAATAAAGAAAGTGTAGCGACAACAGCCTCTTCAGTTCTAACAGTTTCAGTTCCTTGATCCGGAAGAGTATTTACTTTAAACAGTTCCCAGTTAGGATTGGAAATGTCTTCTTGAATTGAAGAATAAGGGCCACCAAATAAAATAGCAGTACTTCTAGATTCATCTAATTTTGGTTTTAATTCATCAAAAATAGAATTAATATAATCTCCATATCTTGTAGCTTCAACAACAAGATTAGGTTTAATTAATTTTAAGCTATTTTTAAGACTTTTATTAGAAGATATAACATTATATCCCCAGTAAATGTCATCTGGTTTATCAGGTGTGACTATTACTTCTTTCTTAGCAATCTTAGTAATTTTAAAGTCAAAAATTCTTTTTACAGAAAGTTGCTCTTTACAGAATGCAAGTTTATCCATACCTATATCAACAAAAGTTCCTTTCTTATTTCTCTTTACAGTAAAACCTTGTCTATAATCGCCCACGTCTGGTTGACTATTAACAGGATGATGAGGAGTTCTAAGTGGTGGAAGAATACCTACATGCTTTAATTCCGGTCTTATAGGAAATACTTGTTTCCTCAAATATTGAGGAGTATTCATATAACTCAAAACTTCAGCAATAAATTCTCCATCCATTTTCCCTTCTTCATTTTTAACATGGTCATCATTATAAATAACCACATTGTCTGCTTGAAAAATAGCTAAAGCTCTTCCCAAAATACCTACCTTATATGTACGAATTTTAAGGTCTTTAGACTCGGAAATAAATGAATTTGGAATAAATACAGATAGCTCATCTTTATACATTACATTTACTATGTAAAATAAAGTATATAAAGATTACCCTACATTTATATATCTATCACTAAAAGACTTACACATTTGCAAAAATATTATATCAATTATAATATCCGTAGCTTCTTTTTATGCTACCAACTTTTTTATACTCAGAGAATATATTAATATTAAATATATAACATTCACTATATAAATGTATTGTTTTTTAAGGAAAAAATAGCAAAAGAAACCATAAAATAAATTTATTATCATATACTCCTTTTTGAAGATGGTTTATTTGCAAAATCAAATATTTAATATATAATTTAAGATATAAATTATTATTAATATAAAATTACTTTGAGGTTTCAAATGTTTGAAAAAATATTAATTGCAAATAGAGGAGAAATTGCGATAAGGGTTATGAGGGCTTGTCGTGAACTCGACATTAAAAGCGTATCCATTTACTCCGATGCAGATAAAACTTCTCTTTATACAAATTATGCAGACGAAAGTTATCCGTTGGGAAATCCTTCACCGGCCAGATCTTATTTAAATATTGAAAAAATTATAGATATTGCTTTAGAATCTGGTGCAGATGCAATTCACCCAGGTTATGGGTTTTTAGCTGAAAATCCTAAACTTGGAGAAGAATGTGAAAAAAACGGAATTAAGCTCATCGGACCGAGCGGAGATGTAATCAATAAAATGGGAGACAAAATTACATCAAAAGCACTTATGAAAAAAGCCGGAGTTCCAGTAATTGAAGGTACAGCAGAAGGAGTTAGCGATATTGAAGAAGCTAAAGAAATAGCCAAACAAATCGGATATCCTGTTATTGTAAAAGCTTCTGCAGGTGGTGGAGGTATTGGTATGCGTGCAGTTTATGCAGAAGATGAACTTGTACGTGCAATTGAATCCACACAATCAGTTGCAGCCACCAACTTTGGTGATTCAACAGTATTTATAGAAAAATACCTGGAAAAGCCACGTCACATTGAATTCCAACTTTTAGCAGACGAACACGGAAACGTAATCCATGTTGGGGATCGCGAATGTTCAATCCAGAGAAGACATCAAAAACTTCTAGAAGAGGCACCTTCACCAATTATGACAGAGGAATTAAGAGAAGAAATGGGTGGAAGCGCTGTTAAAGCTGCAGAATATATCGGATATACAAGTGCAGGTACTGTTGAATTTTTATACGACAACGGACAATACTACTTCCTCGAAATGAATACACGTATTCAAGTAGAACACCCGATTACCGAACTTGTCACCAATACCGATTTAATCAAACAGCAAATATTAATAGCTAATGGTGATGAGTTAAGCTACAGGCAAAAAGACATTAAAGTGTCCGGTCATGCAATCGAATGCCGTATTAATGCAGAAGATCCTCTCAATGATTTTGCACCAAATCCAGGTAAAATTACAGGTTACAGGTCTCCCGGAGGACCTGGTGTGCGTTTAGACAGTGGAGTATACATGAATTATACCATTCCTACTTTCTATGATTCAATGATTTCTAAATTAATTACCTATGGAAGAGACAGGAACGACGCAATCAATAGAATGAAAAGAGCATTAAGCGAATACATTATTTTAGGCGTTAAAACAACAATTCCATTCCATAAAGCAATTTTAAGAAATCCTAATTTCCTTTCCGGTGATTTGAACACACACTTTATCGATACTTATAAAAAGGGCATTGAAGCGGAGATGGAAAATGTTATTGCAGAAGATTTAGAAAATGTAAACAAATTAAAATCAACTTTTATGCCGGGTAAAAAAATAGCTGCAATTTCTGCAGCTGTAGGATCTTACCAGAACATGGCTAAAAAACAAATTCATAATAAATAAAATAACTTGGGGATTCTGCAATGAAAGACGAGATAATAAAACTATTAAAAAAAGAAAATAAACTTTCAACTAAGACAATTGACGAAATGCAAAAAATAGATGTCAACGAATTTGCGAATATGGTTAAGGAAATTGGAAAGCAAAAAACAGAACACATCCGCAGCGAAGAGATTTTAGAGGATTTGAATACAGAATATATTGGAAAAAATTTATATGTATTTAAGGAAGTAAGCTCAACAAACACAATAGCCAAATTTTTATCAACAAATAATGTTCCAGACGGAAGTGTGATAATCTCTGAAAAACAAACATCTGCAAGAGGCAGATCTGGAAAAGTATGGGAATCACCATTAGGAGGAGTATGGTTATCCATTGTTTTAAATCCTCATGTGGACTATTCCAAACTTCCGTTAATAACCATAGCTACCGGTGTTGCAGTAGCAAAAACTCTTGAAAAAATCGGAATTGAAAATCCTGAAATCAAATGGCCAAATGACATAATGATTAATGGAAAAAAAGTTTGCGGCATATTAACTGAAGCCGTGACCAAATTCAATACCATCGACAATGTCATTGTAGGTGTTGGTATTGATGCAAACCTGGATATTGATGAATTCCCTGAAGAGTTAAAAATCGGAACTACAACAATAGAAAAAGAACTCGGAAGAAAAAGTCCTGAAAATCTTTTAATTAAAATCTTTTTAGAAGAATTTGAAGAAATTTGTGAACTCTTCAACCACAGCGAATATGAAATAATATTAAAAGAATGGAGAAAACGTTCTTATTCAGTTGGGAAAATTGTGGAAGTTAGAGAACCTTTCAACAAATATTATGATGGCTACGTTGTAGGCATTACCAAAGAAGGAGCACTTGTTGTTGAAAAAATTGATGGAACCTTAGAAAAAGTAATTTCCGGAGAATGTATTATTAAAAACTAAATACAATCTCCCTACATTTTTCTTCATTTGCAATTACATCTAGTAATTTATCAAATGAAGCTTCTATTTTTTTATTTAAATCTTTTAAGTCCAAATCAAATGCATCTGGACTTGATAATTCAAATCGTATTGTTGCTGATGCACCAGGCATTGAAACCGGTGGAATTGTTATTATTCCATAATCTTTTAATAAGATAAATGAAAACACAAATGCCAAATCATTATCTGATAAATTATGTGGAATGTCAATTTCTTTACTTAGACTTTCAGGAGAAATCATAACTCCGGTAGGGGATTTTACAAAATTATTAAATCTTTCAGACAACAACTCATATAAATCGTCTTTTCTTGTGAAACTTTTAATTAGATTATCCTCTTTAAAATTTTTAATGCCGTTTAACATTGCAAGAACTGCCGGCGGTTGAGCTTCAAGACCAAACTGATTAACCTTAATTTTAATTTGATCAATCAAATCTTTTCTGCCAGCCATCAAACCCCCTCTTGGACCGGGCATCAGTTTATCAGTACTTGTAATTGCAATATCAGCACCTAAGTCACATGCTTTCTGTTGATTAAATACAACTGTTCTGAGTCTGGCACCAGAAGCATCATCAACCATTACAGGAATATTCTTATCATGAGCCATTTTGATGACTTTTCTAAATTCGTCTTCATCAATTACCTTATGATCCATTGTAGACCCGGTAATGACCACTAATGAGGTATTCTCAGGTATTGAAAATTCCTCAAAAACGTCAGTCTCAAAGTAATTGGCCCCCACCAATTTACAGCTTCTCGGAATAGACGGATGGGCTGGCAATTCTGCAAGGTAATGAACAACATTTGAGTTTTCACCAGCAAGAGCCAATATTGTTGCAAGTATGCCTGAAGAAGTCCTGTTGACTGCAAGAACCTTTTCACCACCCATATGCTCCTTACCTGCTTCTTGAAGAGCGTCTTCAAAAATAGCAGGACCAACATAAGTTTCTAAAAGACTAATTTCAGAAGAAGATGCGATAAATCCTCCAGATAGCCCTGTTAAATCAAACAAAGCATCTCTTCCTTTAGTATTGACAATGTTTTTGATGATAGCAAGAGCATTCTCTCTTTTTTTGACTTCATCTAAAGAGTTATTAACAATCATCTAATCAGAGTCGTCCGCTTCTAATTTATAATCGTCGAAAAATTCCAAAATTGATTTTAATTGTTTTTCATCAATATCTACAGAGGTGTATTCCTCTTTTTCAGGAATGTGGTAGTAATATTCAGCATATAAAATTCTGCCTTCAGGGCTTGTAAAAAAAGTTATACCGTCAGTGAGTTTATCAGGGTTTTTATTTTGAAACTCAACTTCAAAAGAAATACCTAATTTTTCTGAAAATTTTGCTTTTTCGTCAGGTTCTCTGTTGCACTTTCTAATTTTTGTCATTCTTGATTTCAATTTTTTTACTGCTTGTTCACTAATATCAGCCATAACAAAACACATCCGTTATTAATAATCTCTAATTAATTAAAATATAGTATGAAATTATAGTATATATAAGTATTTATTTTTAATAAAATAATCAGTCATATAAACTATTGCCTTTACTATCTATAGCCACTACAAGAGGGCCAAAATCCTTAACCTTTAAATTCCATATTGCTTCAGGCATTCCTAAGTCTAACCAGTCCACACTCTCAATTTCTTCCACTGCATCAACATATAAAGCAGCACACCCTCCGGTTGCCACAACATAAAGGGCATTATTCCTGATTAACGCCTCCCTTACAGTATCATCCATTCCCCCTTTACCAATGACAATTTTAGCGCCAAGGTCTAAAACATCGCTTTGGTAAGGGTTCATTCTCATTGAAGTGGTAGGACCAACAGCAACCATTTCATAAACTCCATCGTCATGTTTAACAATAGGGCCTGCATGGAAAAGGGCCGCACCTGAAATATCCAAAGGAGCACCTTCTTCAAGAATTCTTTTATGGGCCTGGTCTCTTGCAGTTAAAATATTGCCTGTTAAGTAAACAACATCGCCGGCATTCAATTCACTTAAATTTTCATCTTTAATTGGAACATTTAATTTTCTTTCCATCAACACACCTTTTTTAGTAATAAAATATTTATTAAAAAAAATATAACTAGATTATATATAAAAATTTTAGATTAAATAAATTTAATGGCTAAAAAATAATAAAGAGGAAAAAAATGTCAAGCATGAGTAGTGTAGCAGGATTATCAAAATATATCAAAACCTTGCCGAAAACAGAATTTTCAATTATAAGCATGGCTATTTTAAGTTTTATAATTGGAAGTACCTATTATTTAATAGATTTAATCCCGAATGCTGGAATTTTAGAAGATTTCATAGCAGGAGGGTTATTTGGCCTAGCAGTATTTGGAATTTCATCAATAATGAGCGGAGCATTGAATCAGCAGGTGATCAAAGTTCTTCATGGAATAAATTTAAAAATTAAACATTCAATGTTTTTATCTGTTCTCTCAATGACTCTGCTTGGTGTGATTATAATCCTCGGATGCGTCATCTCACAAATTTTTCGCATGGATATTTTTTTAAATTCAATGTTATTCGGTTGTGTTGTAATATACGGATTTAATACATTGGTTATATGGACAACAACTAAAGTCAGATTTGTAATTGCAGCAGTGACCAGTTTAATTCAGCCATTACTTATATTGGCAATGTATACATTGATTACCTTTTTATTTTTAGATACAAGCTTTATTGGTCCTGCCATTTTACAGATTACAATAAAAGCAATAATCGCCGCAATAATTCTTGTTATGGCAATTTATGCATTTATCAAAGTTATTGCATCACCATTTAAGAAAAACCTCGGAATTGGTGTTTTGGATCTGTTAAGTTTATTTATTGCACATATGAATGAAGGATCAAACTCCCTTGAAGGACTGTTTGAAAATATGAGTGAAGCCATTGATACAATAGTTACATTCATCAGTTTTAAAGGTGAAAATGGAATAAAAGCATTATTCATTTCCCCTTCTGTTCATCCTGGGCCTTTAGGAGATTTGGGCGGTTCAAATATGCCGACAATATTGGCCAATAAGTTTAATCATTTCACAATGGTTGCACACGGACCATCTACTCATGACTTTAACCCAATTGCAGTATCTGAAATCGATAAAATAGAAAAGTCCGTAAAAAGAGGATTAAATAAGGTGGAATACTCTTCAAATGCCAGCAAATTTATAAGATATAGCTCTGAAAAAGCAAATATCGGAGTTCAATTATTCAATAAGGGAATGGTTATTTTATCCACTTTTGCTCCTGAAGCTGTTGATGATATTGAATTTGGTGTCGGATTGACAATGATGGCTCAAAGCAGAAGCAGATGCAATGTTGAAGATTCAATCATTGTAGATTGTCATAACTCATTTACCCCTGAAAGCGGTGAGATATTACCTGGAAATTCAGAAGTATTCCAGTTAATCGATGTTATCGATACAATCGATCCAAATCAGGAAAAATACGAAGTAAAAGTGGGATGCTATGAGGATAACATGGAATCCCTAGACAAGCATGAAGGTATTGGAGACAGCGGTATTAAAACAATGGTTATTGAAGTTGAAAGTCAGAGAACCGCATATGTCCTTTTTGATTCAAACAACATGGAAATCGGATTTAGACAGGAAATTATTGACTCTGTAAGCGATTTGGAAATCGATGAAATTGAAGTAATGACAACTGATACCCATACTGTAAATACTCTTTCAAGAGGATACAATCCTATAGGAACTTCAAAAAGACCTGAAATCATCGAATACGTTAGAAAAAGTATAATTGAATCAATAAAAGATTTGGAAAAAGTAGAAGTTGGAACTGGAACTGAAAAAATTGAGAATCTTAACACATTCGGACCAAAAAATTCAACTGAATTAATTTCAACAATTAGTTCCGTAGTTGCGGTAAGTAAAATTATAGCTCCAGTCTTGCTAGTTACAGCATTATTAATTGTATTTATATGGATTTTCTTTGGAGGATTATAAATACATTACAAATAATGTATATACCATAACCCAGGTAAAGTAAAATGGTGCAATTCCGTCCCATAACCATTGGCTAAATCCAGAAATTTCGCTTCCAGCTATTTTTTGAGAAATTTGGCCAATAAAATATAATATAATTACTGCAATAAAGAATGCGAATACATCATTTTTAAATCCGAACCAGCCTAAAGTCAAACCAGCGGAAAGAAGTGATGCAAAAAGAGCTGCAATGATATGAATGCTTGTAATTTTAATAGTTATTTTCATTGATAACCTCCTAAATTAAATATATTAATATAATTTAGTGAGTTATAATATATTAAAGTATTGATAAAAAAGGTGTTAATAATGAAATCCATGTCCAATGTAGACATTTATGCAATAAGTGATGAATTAAATAATTTATTAAGTGGTGCCAGAGTAGATAAATCATTCCAACCTACAAATGATATTGTTGTAATGAGATTTCATGTTCCTGGAACCGGCAGAGTTGATTTAGTAATGCAATGCGGGTCCAGAATCCATACCAGCCAGTATCCTCTTGAAAATCCCACTACTCCCCCATCATTTCCTATGCTTTTAAGAAAGAGAATTAAAGGAGCTCACGTTGAAAGTATAAAACAGCACAATTTTGACAGAGTAGTTGAAATTAAGGTTAAAAAAGACAAATACTATACGATAATTGTTGAGCTGTTTGACAAAGGAAACATTATTCTTTTAGATGATGAAAATAATATTATCCAACCCCTTAAGAGAAAACAATTAAGCAGCCGAGACATCAGTTCAAAAAGAGAGTACAGGTTTCCTGAAGAAAGGGGAATAAATTCTATTGCTGTTGATGAGGATGGGCTTAAGGAATTATTTAAAAATACTGAAATGGATGTAGTGAGAACCCTTGCAATGAACGGGCTTGGAAGTTTATATGCTGAAGAAATTATTCAAAGAGCAAATGAAAATATTGAAATAGGCAAAAACACACCTGCTTCTCAATTAGCCGACGAGCAAATTATTGAAATTTATAAAAGTTTTAGAGAACTTTTTGATAATCTAAGACAAGGATTAATCAAACCACAGATTGTAAAGCAAGATTCTAAAGAAGACGTTGTTCCTTTAGAACTTATTAAATACGATAGTTTTGAAAAAAATTATTTTGATAATTTTAATGAAGCATGTGATGAATTTTACTCCAAAAAAGTAAACAGCACCATAAAAGATGTAAAAGAAGCGGCATGGAATAAAAAAGTTAAGAAGTTCGAAAAGAGATTGAATCTGCAGCAAGAAACACTCGATAATTTTACAAAAACAATTGAGGAAAGTCAAAATAAAGGAGAAGTTATCTATTCTAATTACTCCACTATAGAAAACATCATTAATGTTGTAAACTCAGCAAGAAGTAAAAACTATTCTTTTAAGGAAATCGGTAAAATATTAAAAGACGCCAAAAAAGACGGAATGGATGAAGCCCAAATTTATGAGTCAATTGACAAATTGGGTGTTTTAACATTAAATATTGCTGAAAAATCATTAATTATCGATCCAAAATTAACAATACCTGAAAATGCCGAAGTATATTATGAAAAAGCTAAAAAAGCAAAAAGAAAGTCAAAAGGTGCTTTAATAGCTATTGAAAATACTAAAAAACAGCTGGAAGACATCAAGTCTAAAAAGGACATTGCCATGGAGCATGTTGCAGTACCTAAGAAAAGAGTTAAAAAGAACCTTAAATGGTATGAAAAACTAAGATGGTTCATTAGCTCCGACAATATACTGGTTGTTGGCGGACGGGATGCAAACAGCAATGAAATGGTTGTAAAGAAATATTTAGAACCAAATGACATATATCTTCATGCAGATATACATGGTGCAAGTTCAACAGCAATAAAATTGAATGGTAGCGAACTAAATGACAATATCCTTAAAGAATCAGGTGAGTTTGCAGCATCATTTTCATCTGCTTGGTCAATGGGCTTCACATCCCAAGACGTATTTTGGGTTCATCCTGACCAGGTTACCAAAACTCCCGAAGCAGGAGAATTTTTAGCAAAAGGGTCATTTGTAATAAGGGGCCACCGCAATTACATAAGAAGTGCAAGATTAAAATTGGCTATTGGAATTGTTGATTATGAAGGAAAAAGAATAATGGCAGGACCAGTTGAAGCTTTAGAGACACATTGTGATAATTATGTAGTGTTAAAGCCAGGATTTACAAAAAAAGAAGCTATTGCTAAGAAAATATTAAATAAAATTAATGAAAATGATTTATTAACGCTTGATGACATCATAAGAGTGCTGCCATCCGGAAAATGCGATATCGATGAAGAATATCATCTGAGAAAAAAATATGAAAAAAATTAATCCTGATAATCTTCAGGATTAAATTCAAAATATTCATCGGGATTCATAACCACAACATCAATGTTAGGGTTAAACTGACTTACAAAATTTGCAAAAATTGCAGGGTCCTGTTCTATCGGAGGAAATGTATTGTAGTGCATCGGAATAACAACTTTAGGATTCATCCACATAGAAGCAAGAGCGGCTTCAAAAGGACCCATGGTGAATTTATCACCAATCGGCACCATCACCACATCAGGTTTATAAATTGAACCTACAACATTTTTCATATCACCAAATAATCCTGTGTCCCCACAGTGATATATTTTAGTTCCATCTTCAAAAGTTATTAAAAATCCTGCAGCGGTTCCGCCAGGAACGGTTTCCTCAACAATGTCAATGTCGGAAGAATGTTTGGCTTCAAGCATTGTGAATTTAATGTTTCTGTAAATGAAAGATCCACCTATGTTAACACTAATATTCCTAATTCCCTGTTTGGATAAAAATAGTGAAATTTCATGAATACATGCTACAGGAGCATTTGTGCTGTTGGATATCTCCAAAGCATCACCAAAATGATCAGCATGACCATGAGTAAGCAATATAATATCCGGATTCAAATCCTCTACTTCAACTTGACATGCAGGATTATTGCTGATGAATGGGTCAATTAAAATTCTAACGCCATCATCACTAATTATTTCAAAAGCCGAATGGCCCAACCATCTAATTTCCATTAAGCAACACCACCATTACCAACTAGAATATTTTCATCTAAATTAGAAGCTATGTTCCAGGTTTTTTCAAAATTGGCACGAATATCTGAAATAGAATTTCTATCATCATATACCGCACCATACTCCACATCATCAAATCCTTCAGATATAATCATTGCATGAGAATCATCAGTGATTAGATTAACAGTATGGACTTTAGGAACGGTTTTAATATGAACTCCCTGTTTTAAAAGAGAAGAAATTAAAAATATATAAGACATGTCAGACACATCGAACTCATCGATGATTACTCTGGAATAGCTAGTAGGAACATGGGATAAAAATCTATCAGACAAGTCATTTAAAGAAGGAATTTCCAACATTATCTCTTTTTTAACATTGCATGCTAAATGGTCAAATGCGTCTTGTGAAGATATGAAATCACCGTCACAGATAACATGGCTTCTAAGTGATTTTGGAACAGGTAAACTTTCAGGGTTGTTAATATCAATTTTAATATCCCTATTTTCAGCTACTTTTGGAGATACTAATGTTGGGGCACCAATATTTTCCTTAGGGGCAGGTTCTTCTAAAGCACGTTTAATCTCTTCGGATTTATCATGTTCCACAACAATTTCAGGAATTTCGTCCTCAAATACTTTTGATTGACGTTTTCTAGGAACTCTGGTTACTTTTAATGGTCTGCCATAATTGGGAGTGAAAACCAATTGTTTATCTAAATTTAATTCATTTTCTCCCATTGATACTGTTTTAGAATCATCCCCAAATGATTCGCCGTAATATACATTTGGAGTTGAATCATCATAATCTTCAATGACCAAATCCTCATAGTCAACATCCAAATCATCATAATCTCTTCGAATTTTTAAAGGGCCTTCATCAGAATTATTTTTTTCAAAACCATAAAATGAAGGTGAATTTTGTTCTTTAGACTCTAAAAATTCTTTAATCATGTTTGTTGTTCTGTATGCATTGGAATCAACGAAATAACTTATCATAAGTATTATTCCAACAATTGAAATGATAATTCCTACAACCAGTAAAATATCAATTAAATTATAAACGCTGGTCTCATAAGCTATGAGAACACCAACTACAAATAAAATAAAACCTGAAACTAATTTTATTGTGCTTCCCACGTTTTCACCCTTATAAATTATTAATCAATCTACATTTAATTATGATATATTATCTAAATCACCATTAATAAACCTAATGGAAAAAAAGACGAAAAATAAGAGGAAAAAAAGTAGAAATAATACTTTTTTATAAAATAGTAATATTAATATAGTAAAAAATCTAACTTAATACTGGTGAAAAAACATGAAAACTATTATAAAAACCATCAACGAAAATTCAGGTCAGGGCGCTGCCGAATACATTTTACTTTTCGGAGGCGTGCTTGTAATAGCATTGCTGGCATTAACCATATATCGATCATATATGGAGACAAGTGATGTCAGTTTAAAAGCAAAAGACGATATAATAGATGTGAGAAACACAATACTCGACAACAGAACCCATGTTTAGAAGACAAATTGACAACAAAGGACAGGGAAGTGCAGAGTTAATTCTAATAATCGGAGGATTAATTGTTGTTGTACTCCTCGTAGGCAGTTATATCTCAAATATAACTGAAAAAACACAAACAAATATAGAAAATTTATTAACAACACAAAGAGAATATTTAATAAATAAAATATGAATAGAGAGTAAAACTCTCTATTTTCCAACTAATAATGAATTTAAGATTTCATTCCAGGATTCAGAATTAATATTTTCTAATTTTAAATTAGTTCTTGTTAAAGCTCTAATATCCTGCGGACACGCTCTTACACAAGCTCCGCATAAATTACAAAAGTCCAAATCAGTTACTGATTTTCCATCAACAATAGAAACTGCATTACATGGACAAACGTCCTGACACGCATGACAAGAGTCACCTTTACAAACTTTTTCTTCACTTTCAACTAATTCTAAATTACCTTCAAATGGCTTAATAATCTCAATAGCATCATTAGGACAAATTTCAGAACACCATGAACAATATACACATGAATCTTCAAAAATCATCACATTTCCAGTAATTTCTGGAACTTCAATTTCTTCCCTTAACATGCAAGTAGAACAAATCTGTTTAATTGCATCTTCAGGACAAACCCTTTTACAGATTCCGCAAAAGATACATTTAGAAGTATCCACTTCAATGAAATTGTTTAATTTATCAATAGAAGATGATGGAACATTTTTGACTGTAATTGCATCAGCAGGACATAAATCCGCACAAAAAGAACAATAAATACATTTATCTTTATTTATATCTATTTCTCCCCTAACCAAATCAGTTGGATTAGGAAGATTCCTCTCAAAAATTATTGAATCGCTAGGACATACCCTGTAACATCTTCCACAATAAATACAATCATCATCATTAACTATTGCATCTTTTTTCCAAATTGGATAAGAAGCAATATTTTTAATATTTTCGCCATCAACAGATAATGATAATGCATCAAAAGGACAAGATGTGGAACATAAACCACAAAATACACAAGAATCCTCATTAACAGATATCAAATCCATTTCAATTAAACCGCGAGCTATTGGAACTAATGGTCCTAATCTTAATGAAGAAGTCGGACAAACATCAGTACATATTCCGCAACCAACACAATTACTATCATTATATGATAAATTGCGCTGTTCTTCGCCATTTCTTTTTATATTAAACATAAAATCCCTCATGCTTTAGATATAGCTTGATTCGGACAGTTTTGTATGCAAAGATCACAATCATCACAATTTTCAGGGACAATAGTCACATCCCCATCATTTTCTATGATTGCGCCTTGCTCACAAAGTTTAATACATAATCCTTGTACGGGACAATCCTGAATATGTCCACATAAATTAGAATCGATTTTTACTGCCATATAACCACCTCAATATTGCATAAAATAAGTTATGCAATTAATTATTTATCGAACTGTATTAATAAACATATCGATATTTTTTTGATTATTCAACAACATTCCCATTTTGATTAATCTCACCACGTCTAATTCGAGTGGAAGATATGGGATTACCATCATAAGCTAGCACAAAACTTACTACGACAATATCGAGAGGTTTCATACCTTTAGAAATTCTAATTTCATTAATTTCAACTGCAGTAGGTTCAGTCTCCTCGCTGACAACAATTGCATCAAAATTTTCATCACATATTGTAGTTCCATAAGGATCATTTAAAGGAATAACAACAAAATCAGATTTATCCGAAAAAAAAGCTCTGAGATTACTCATTCTTTCCTTACAAGAATCAATATCTCCTTTCAATCCACCAAAAGCATCGGAAGTGACACCAATTTCAACAGTATTGCCAAGTTCAAAAGCAGTTGATAACAATTTTTTGTGCCCATCGTGAAATTTATCAAAAGTTCCGCCAACAGCCACTTTATTATATTTCTTAAAATTCATAATATTGTCCTAATAGTTTGCTAAATATCTATTTATCAAAACTATTATAAATTGTTAGCTATATAGAAAAAAAGAAAATTTAAAAAAAAAAAATAAAATAGTTAATTAGAATGAGATACTTGGATAGTATCCATTAAGTTTATAAGAATTGGTATTCCAATTAACTACTTTTCCTAACGAGTTTCTTGAACTTGTTGCATCACTTACGGTCCAGGTATCACCAACTAATACTTGAACCCAAACGTGACCATATGTACTTCCACTAGAGAATGTACATGTTCCATGACCGTATCTGGCTGCAAGACCTGCAGTCCTGTACATAGCAACAAGCAAATGTGAATGATCAACACAATTTCCAGCTTTAGCATTCAAAGTACCTACAGCACCATATTTAGTATTGTAATAGAAACTATATGAAACTGTATCACGTACATAATTAAATATTGCATCGGCCTTAGCCTTATCGGAAGTTAATCCCTTAGTCAGTTTAGTGACTAACTGTTTGATTTTAGTATTGTTAACCTGACAATGAGCTGATGCCTTTAAATATTCAGTTAAATCTTTAATTGTATTTTTACTGTTTAAACCAGATGAAGTAGATTTACCAATTGATTTTATTGTCACATAAGACGGCAATCTATCATCATCACCATAAAATGCAACAACACGAGCAAATGCATAAACCAAACTGTTATAGCCAATGGTTCCAATTTTAGAATTAACAGTATTAGGTACATTACCTTTGGAGTCTGCAGTATTTACAATACTTTTTGCAACTGAAAGGTAGTCATTTAAATTGCCGGCACTATAAGTTGATGAAGGGTTACTTGGACCTCCAACACTTTTAACAGGAATTGAAGATTTAATATTCGATTTTAAATTTACAATAGCTTTGGAAGCTAAATACAAATATTGGTTAGTTGTATAAGTAACACCGCCAATTTTAACTGTAGACGGCAATTTATGATTTTTCTCAATATACTTTTCTACACTTTTAGATGCTGCAATAAGTTGATTAATAGTTACTGCATTAACAACATGTATTTTAGATGATCCTGAATAGGAACCTTCTGAATATTTAATATCATAAGTACCTACAGATAAAACACCTAACTTGACTTTAGCAACACCATTGGAATCAGATGTAGCAGCGTATGTTTTGCCACCAAAAGTAAAAGTAACTTTAGTGCTTTTGATAGGATTATTTTTATAATCCAATAGTTTTACTGAGAAAGATACACTTGAACCAGGTGTTGTCTGAATATCATTAGCAACAAATTTAGTTCCTTTAACTGAAATATGCTTATTCGCAGCACTTACTGTATAATAAGCATCAGAAATTGTAGTCTTAACAGGATAGTAACCAATATTAAGACCAATAGACTGTTTGGCCACACCATTTGAATCAGTATTATGTGAATAAGTTTTTCCGTTAATTGTGAATTTGACCTTAATATTTTTAAGAGGGTTTCCGAATTTATCCTTTAAAACAACTTCATAAACTGAACCGTCTTTATGATTCATTACTAAATCCCCTGCTGACAATTTGGCAGTTTGTTTAGAAATGACAATCTTATTTGATCCTTGACAATAATCGAAAGAACTTGGAGTCAAATACTGATACTTGACAGTGTAAGTTGCAGGTTTCAAATTACCTACATCCAAATATGCCATACCTTTTGAATCAGTTTTTTGAGTATAAGTTTTTCCGTTAAATGTGAATTTCACATTTTTATTAGCTAAAACTTTATTATTTTTTGTTAATTTAACAGCAAATTTTGATCCATCATTATACTGCATCTTCAATGTTGAAGATGTGAGCTTTGTAGTTGACTTTTGAACATATATTTTTCCAGATTCGGATGATCCTGAATAATATTTATCCCCTGCAAATGAATAACTAATGGAATAAGTACCTTTAGAAAGAGCAGGAATAGACAAAGTAGCTTTCCCGTTCGAATCAGTCTTAACGGTTACTTTTTTATTCTTGAACTTAAAAACAACATTCTTGTTTTTAATTAAAACATCATGTTTTGATTTTAAAGTTACAGTGAATGAATATTTTTTATTAGGAGTTATATATGTACTTGTTGTACCATGTTTAAGAGTTGTACCGTCTTTTAATGAAATATAATTATTAGACAACTTTTCACCGGAATAGGGATTGGTTGTATAAATAACATATTTACCTGGTGCTAAATTAACAGGCAATGTGGCAACTCCATTTTTATCAGTAGTTTTAGTATAAGTTACTCCATTAACTTTAAATGATACTTTAGTATTTGCCAACGCATCATAATTTTTCCAAAATTTTACTGAATAGTTGGAAACCGGTCCGTAATATTTAGTAATATCGCTTCCACTAAGAGAGGATAATACTTTAACCTTTTTAGAAATGGATGCTGCTCCATATAATGAACTGCCGGAATATTTAATTGCAACAGTATAAGAACCTACAGACAATTTAGCGGTTTTGACTGAAGCAATACCTTTACTATTGGTAATGGCAGTATATACAACACCATTTACTTTAAAAGTAATCTTCTGATTACTAATGGCCTTACCGTTTTTATCCTTCAAAGTTACTTTGAAATATGTAGCTGATTTTGAATAATGAGTATCAGATACATCCAACTTTGCAGATACTTTAGAACTGCTTAATACATTTTTATCATTAGAAACAGATAGAACATTCTCATCAGTTCCTACTGAATTAGAAGCTTGGACCTTCCCTGAATCATTCGAACAGCTGCTTAAAACATCACTATTTGAATGATTGTTCAAATCATCATCATGAGAATTAACTGTATTAGTCTCTGAGATAGAATCCTCGTTAGAAACTTCTAATTTATTTTCAACAGATAATGACTTGGCATTATCAGTCAGTAAATTTGAATCTTCTGTATTTGAAACATTATTTAATTCGGTTGCGCCAACTGCTCCTACAAAAAAGAAGAACATTAACACAAAAGAAATAAACAAAGATCTATTTTTTATCGAAATTTTTCCACCTCTGTTCTCATTACGAAAATTTTATAGTAAAATATGATTATACTAAAATATAGTATTTCATAATGAGCAGATAAACATATATAATTTATTATTATATAAATGTTTTTACAACTTTAAAAAGAAAAAAACCCATTTAAATCATGTAAATTGCTAAAAATAGATAGAAATCATATATAAATTTAAAGTAAAAGAATAATTAAGTTGAAATAATAAAAGATAAGGTTAAATATCCTAAATTTTGTTAAAGTTTTTAACCATTACATAAAAAATAGAATTTTAATTATATGATGATTTATAACAAAAATTAGATGAAATTCATAATTTATGATAAAATCTGCAATGTTATTGTTGAAATTGGAAAAAATCACCTAATTTAAGATTGTTAAATTAGAAATAAAGAAATAATATCAAAAAAAAGAAAATTAAGAAGTTGATTGTATGATATATGAAAAAAATATATTTCAAAAAAATATTAAAAATATAAATATCCACATGGGACTGGCCTATCCAAATATTTATAGAACCGCAATGTCTTCATTAGGATATAATATTTTATACAATCAAATTAATGAGCATGAGGATGTTTGGTGTGAAAGAATAATCTTTCCGAATAACAATTCAATAGAATCAAATACTCCCAGCAAATATTTTGACATTATAGGCTTTTCCATCCAGTTTGAAGAAGATTATTTTAATGTGCTGAAGATGCTTCAAAATGCAGGAATACCTCTTAAGAGGAAAGATAGAAAAAAAGAGGATCCGTTAATTATTGCGGGAGGCCCCTGTGCAACTTCAAATCCCATGCCCCTGTCAGACTACATAGATATCTTCGTAATCGGTGAAGGGGAATTTGTTATTAATGAAATTTTAGAGAAATATTCCAAATATAATAAAGATTTAGAAAAATATCTGGAGATATCAGGTGTTTATATTCCGGAATATGATAATAAAGCAAAGATACAGATTATTGAAGACATGGCCGATGCATATCATATTACAAAACCGGTCATAAGCAAGAGTGATGAGGACAACTACCAGACAGTTTTTAACAATTCAATAATGCTGAATGTTTCAAGGGGATGCGCAAGAGGCTGCAGATTTTGCATGGCCGGATATCTATACCGGCCCATGAGACAAACTGATTATAAAAAACTAATCGACATAGCTATTGAAAACCGTAAAAATACCGGATTGAATAAAATCACACTGATCGGTGCAGCAGTTTCGGATTATGCTGATTTAGAAAAGTTAATCAAAGGTTTGGAAAAAGAGGGTTTTCAAATTTCCACTCCCTCTTTAAGAATTGAATCCATTACTTTAGACACATTAAAATCATTAAAAGAAAGTGGACTGAAAACAATAACACTTGCACCCGAATCAATAAATCGGTTGAGAAAAGTGATTAACAAGGATATACTGGAAGAGAAAATTTTTACTGTAATAAAAAATGCAGTTGACCTTGATTTTAAAATCAAGTTATATTTCCTGATTGGAATACCTGGAGAAAATATGGAGGATATTGAAGAACTTTGCCAGTACATGAAAAAAATAGCCCATATGCACACCAGCATTAAGAATGTGAAATTCAGTGTTAATCCGGTTATTCCAAAACCGCACACTCCTCTGCAATGGGAACCCTATGATTTTAAAGATATTAAAAAGAAAACCAGATATATTAAAAGAGAAATGAAGAAATATAATGTTAAGTGTGAAAGTCCTAAAAAAGGACTAATTCAATATATACTCTCTTGTGGAAATAGGAACATTGGTGCAATTATTGAAAAATCCTTAACAAAACCACCTACATTAAAGGAATGGAGAGAAGCAATTCCAAAATATGATATTGATGATGCATTACCTTGGTGCAATATTGATGTTGGCATAAATGAGAGATTTTTAAAAATAGAAAACAAAAGATTAAGAAATCTAAAACAAACCCCATGGTGTGAAACCGACTCCTGTTATAACTGTGGAGCATGTGAAAATTAATTATTTGAAAAACTTAATTTAATATAAAGAACAATGTATTAAAAAAGAGGCAAAAATTATGATTAATCCTGCAAGTAGATTAAACTCAATTGAATTATCATTAATAAGAAAAATGTTTGAAGTGACAAATCCAGATGCAATAAATTTGGGAATTGGTGAACCTGATTTTAATGTTCCGGAAAATATTAAAAATGCAATGAAAAAGGCAATTGATGAAAATGATACCCATTATACTCCAAATAAAGGATATATTGAATTAAGAGAAGAAATTGTTAAAAAATTCAAAAAAGAAAATGGGATAAATACCAATCCCGAAAATGTGATTGTAACTGTAGGAGCAAGTGAAGGATTATATATGTGCGCACAGGCATTCATTGAAAAAGGAGATGAAGTATTAATCTCAAATCCAAGTTTCTTATCATATGAAGCCTGTGTAAACTTAGCAAATGGAACAGCAGTTCCAGTTGATTGTACAATGGAAAATGAATTTAAATTAAAAGCAGATGATGTTCAGGAAAAAATTACTGGTAAAACAAAAGCCATAATTTTAAATTCACCATCAAATCCAACAGGTGCTGTAATGGATAAAGAAGACATTAAAGCGATTGCGGATTTATCAATGGACAAAGATTTCATGATAATTTCTGATGAAATCTATGAAAAAATTATTTATGGTAAAAAAAATTATTCACCTGCAAAATACAGTGACAATACCATTACCCTAAATGGATTTTCAAAAACATATGCAATGACCGGACTTAGAATCGGTTATTTAACAGCAAATGAAAATTACACTGAAGAATTACTTAAAATACACCAGTACAACATCGCCTGTGCAAATACTATAACACAGAGAGGAGCATATGAAGCATTAACCGGACCTCAAGATGAAGTTGAAAGGATGGTTGGGGAATTTAAAAGAAGACGTGACTTGACAGTTACACGTTTAAACGAAATGGGTTATGAAACAGTAAATGCTGAAGGGGCATTTTACGTATTTCCCAAAATCGAAGATGAAGACTTTGTCATGAAGGCTGCAAAAGAAGGAGTAATTACAGTTCCTGGAATCGCTTTTGGATCCAATGGTGAAAACCATGTGCGCATATCATATGCCAATTCTTATGAAAACATTGAAAAAGCAATGGATATTTTAGAGGAGCGTATTGTGAATGGATGATTTTAGAACAAAATATGGTAAACAGGCTGTAATAATAGGAATAACTGCAAACTGCTTTTTAACCTTTTTCAATATACTTGTCGGAATAATGTCCGGAAGTTATGCATTAATTTCCGAAGGAGGACATACTCTTTCAGATATTGCAACATCAATAATAGCTTATATCGGATTTAGAGTAGGTCAGAAACCTGCAGATAAAGAACATCCTCTCGGACATGGCCGTGCAGAAGCTATAAGCGGTTTAGTAATTATGCTGTTTTTAGGAATGGTTGCCTATGAAATAATGAGTGGTGCAATCGAAAAAATATTAAATCCATCTATAATTACTGCTCCTGATTTCTATGCTGCGGCAATGGCTCTCTTTGGAATATTCATCAATTATATAATAAGTGAACACATTATAAAAATAGGTAAAAAAATTAATAGCCCTGCCGTTGTAGCTGATGGTCAGCATCAAAAAACAGACATATATTCATCAGTTGCTATATTAATAGGAGTAATAGTCTCAAATCTGGGTTATCCTATATTAGACCCTATCATCGGATTATTCATTGGATTTTTAATTTTAAAAACAGCTTATGGAATAGGTAAGGAAAACATAGACAACATAATGGGAAAACTTCCTTCTGAAGAATTTGTCAATGAGATAAAAGAGGTTGCCAATATTAGTAGCCCTGATGCAAATAACGCACATAATATAAAAGTTGATTATTTAGGTTCATATGCAACTGTAACATTACATATAGAAATTAATGGAAACAAAACATTGAATGAAACACATAAAATTGTTCATACTGTTCAAAACAACATCATTAATGAAATACCTGAAATAAAATATGTAACAGTCCATGCCTGTCCTGCAGGATTAAATTACAATCATGACCAAGAAATAGATGAATAATATAAAAACGCCGGGACCGGGATTTGAACCCGGGTGGTCATAAGACCATCGGATTAGCAGTCCGACGCCGTACCAGGCTGGGCCATCCCGACAGTTAAAAAAACAAGTATAATAAATTATATGTAAAAACTTATTTATAAAGTTATTTGTTTATTTAAATGGCATGTCCAAGAGTGGACTAATCTCAAAAATACAAGTGATCTATAAAACCCAACTCCGCCCCGGGATTCTACAAGCATTGAATGTTAATAGTAAAGCTGCTCCCTTCCGGGCCTGACCCATTTCCATATTGAAGATGACTAACTTTTACCCTCCAGTAAAAATCTCACCACCACCAATCCTGTAGGACGAGGTTTCTGCGTTGTTTTTAATAGGCTCATATTCCATTAAAAAGCCGCCTCTTGAACTTCAACTGCACCAAAGGGGGTGTGTGCTTACAGAGGACCCCTAACCCTCCAGTCTAGCCAATGATAATATATGAACTTAATATTATATAAATGTTAGTAAAAATCGATTACTAGAAAAAAAAACAGCTTATAAAAAAAATAAAAAAATGATTTACTGGAAAAAAAATAAAATTACAGTAACTAACTTAAAATAAGTAAATTTTAAAAAAAATAAAAATTATTGGGTTAAATTAGAATAATTCCTGAATAATATCCCCATCTGAAATAATACCTACTAATTTTCCGTCTTCAACCACAGGAAGCTGATTCAATATACCTGAAGAGACGCTTTCTTTCATGACTTTAATTGCAGTTTCAAGACTGTCCTCTGGAGATATAGTAACTACAGATTTCACCATTATTTCTTCAACACTTGTGCCTAATTCATATTTGTCTAAAACCAAATTATGACCCAAGTCAGTTGCTGTAATGATACCTATTAATTTACCATCTTCAACAACCGGAAGAGAACTGATTTTATTTTCCATTAATTTCTCAAATGCAAAAACTACATCAACATCCGAAGTAATTGTCAATACATCAGATGTCATTATTTCCTTAACTTTCTTATTCAACATAACTAACACCTGCAAATTTTTCTAGAATTTCATTTACCATCATATCTGTTGTTTCGTTAATTTCAACATTGTTAATAATATGACCATCATGAATTTTTGCTTGCTCAATTAAAAAATCCTGAGTTTTTCTAATTGTGTCAAAATTCTCCATATACCTTTCAAGAGACCTTTTTACCCATGGCTGACTGCATCTTGAGTAAAAACGTTGTTTATGTGATTCTTCATCTTCAACAATTAATGTAAACACAATAATATTGTTATTTTCAATTAATTCTTTATTGATAAATCCCGGAACAATATGCACCCCTTCAATAATAGTGCTGATTCCTTCCTTAACAGATCTTTCGATAATAGCCTCAATTCCCACATTAACCACATCAACATGATTAATAAATCCTTCGATAACCCTGTCCATACTGTTGGATGGTGTTCTAATACTTTCATAAGCATTGAAACTGGATTTGTGAATAAGAGGGCTTAACTCTTTTGAAACCGTTTTACGCATTACTTCACGAATCATATCTGTACTAATAATATTTTTCAGTCTTAAACTATTAGCCAGCCCAAATGCCATTGAAGAAGTACCTACGCCTGATGCCCCACCAATTAAAATAATAAGAGGCTTTTTAGATTTTCTAAGAGACCTTAAATTCTCATATTTCTTTGCAATAATAGGATTTACTTTTTTCAAATGGTTTAAAACAACAACTGCCAATTCCTGATTAGAAATTTCAGTGACATTATTTTTAATTAGTTCCTCTTCAATATCACTAGCTAAATCATATGCCCGTTTAGACCCAAAATATGCAATATTAAGTGAACGAGACATTATTCCTTTAGAAAACGGTTCTTTATATACATCACCATCAACATTAGAAGTAACCCAAATCATAAAAATCACATTTGTTTTAAATGTTTAAAATTAATATTAAATAAAAGTTGTTATTTAAATTTGGCTTAAAATATTAAATAAAAAAAAGAAAAAAGAGAGAATAAATACTTATTCATTTAAAGAGATAATGTTTATGTCATAATTTGAACCATCTTTAATATCTATCAAGATAGCTCCATTATCTTTAAGCATACCTGGATTTGCCACATCAGTAGTTGTTCCGATTTTACTAAGTGATCTGGCTTCATGAATGTGTCCGCAAATATTAATTTCAGGTTCAAATTCATGAATGGATTTTTGAATTCCCTGACTGCCTACATGTTCGCCGTTTCCAACTCTATCAGCTTCAGTATTGAATGGGGGGGCATGAGTAGCTAAAATTCTTACTTTAGGAACATCCTCATTGTAAACATAATCGTAATTAGCTAACAAATCATAAACTTCACGATAAATCTTATCATCATCCATTTCGCCGGGAGTGTCGAATGGAGTTGGATTAGAACCTCCAAAACCGAACAGTATTGCATCACCATAAGCAACAATATTATTATGAAGGCAAAATGCGACTTCATTAATTGCATTGCATATTCCATTAGGGTCGCAATTTCCAGGAATTGCAATTACATCAACATCATGCTCATATATTTTATTAATAAATGTTTCTACAAAGTCTAAAGGACCAAAATTTGTAATATCGCCAAGAATCAAAACCAAATCAATATCATTGTTGCTTAAATAAGCATACAAATTTTCATTTTCTTCGCCATGAACATCACTGATGGCTAAAATTTTAGTCATAATATCACCTATTCTTCTAAAAAGAAAGATCCCATCTCTTTTAAACCAATCTGAAGATCTTCTTTATCACCATGTAACTGAACAGTCACATCATCATCAAATTCGATAATAAGACCGTTCCATTCTGCAATTTCTTGAACTCTTTCTTCTGCTAAAGGAACTTTTAAGTTAATTCTTCCAGTAGTCAAACCCGGAGGTGTGTTTACCAAAAATCTTGACCTTGATTTAGCAAATTCATAAACTTCCTTTCCCTGCATGACCTGTTTTAATAAGTCAAGCCAATGGTCGACATATTTTTCCCCCTCTTCCTCGGCAATAGTTAGAAGGGTTCCTTGAATAGTGTTTAAAGCTATTTCTGCTTTAGCCAAACCATTAATCAATTCAGGATGGGACGGATCTCTTTTATATGAACTAATTGTTGATCTGATTAATCCCATCTCAGGGTTAATTCCATTAGGTATGTCATATCCTTTTTTTGTCAAATCTGTAAGAAGATGCTGGAGAACTAACCAATTTTGTTCAGATGGCAAACTCATAAATGGCCACCTATAATTTTTAAAGTAGTGTGATTGATTTTAGCATCAGCATCTTTTAATTCTTGTTCGATTTCTGAAATACTTGAATAAGCGTCTAAAAATAAAACATGATGAGTGGAAGTGCCTGCGATATTTAAAATAGCCATTTCATCACTATCTTTAAGTTCTCTTTTATCTATAGTTGCTTTAAATTGAACATAAGGTTCATATTCTTCTGGAAGATCAGAATACTTAAATATTCCATCTAATGTTGCTACAAACATAATTACACCTCTAATTTATTTTAACAATTATTCTTTTTTATGTAATCATATATAAACATACTTACGAATAATTCGTAATATTACAAACAAAAAAATTTAATATAAAAAAATAGTTACCATTTAATGATAACTAGAATCCGAACTGTGTTTTCAATGCCTAAAAAAAATAAAATAAAAGGATTGAAAAATCCTTAAATTTATTCACCTAATGCTTTTTTGATAGCAGGTGTTGCATCGATTTTTTGAGCGCTGAATGTTAATTCATCAGCGGATAATCCCATAGCTAATCCGTATAATTGAGCTAAGTGGAAAACAGGAATTGCGAAATCAGTTCCGTATCTTTCGTTTACTTCAACTTGACCTTGGTCAAATTGCATGTGACAGAAAGGACATACGTTAACAATTGCGTCAACACCGGCTGCAGACATGTGGTCGAGTTTTTCTTTAGTGTAACTTGCAGTTACATCGAGATCTCTGGATCTTAAACCTCCACCTGCACCACAGCACATCATTTTATCTTTATAGTCTACAGATTTAGCACCGGTAATTTCAACAAGGTCATCTAAGATAGATGGATTTTCAGCTTGATCTTCGATACCGATAGTTTCAGTAGGTTTTAAGAAGTGGCATCCGTAGTGGACAGCAACATTTAAGTCTAAAGGTTTTTCAATTAAAGAAGCTAATTTTTCAAAACCGACATCGTCTCTTAAAATTTGAGCAAAGTGTTTTACATTAATTGTTCCTTTGTATTCTTTTCCGATTTCAGCTAAGTTTTCATTGATTTTAGCTTTTTTGTCTTCGTCTTCTTTTAACATGTGATTACATTCAAATAATGAACCGAAACATCCGTTACATTCAGTCATGATATCTGCACCCATGTCTTCAGCAAGAGTTAAGTTACGAGCTGCAATAGTAGCCCATGTTTCTTCATCAAAAGAACCGAATACACCAGGAGCAGGACAACAAGATGCTCCTTCCATGTCTTTTAATTCAATATCTAATGCTTCAAATAATTTTCTGGTAGCTTTTTCAACACCAGGATAACGGTTGTTCATAATACAACCTAAGAAGTATGCAATTTCCATATTATAACTCTCCTCATAAATCTATTCTTTTAATCCGCCGGTTGCTTCATCGTAACCAATTAATTCATCGAAAGCGGTAATTTTACATAATTTTTGTACTTCTTCTAAAGCTTCAGGATGAGCGTGAGTTGTAGGTGGTAATTCAGAAAGACCAATTTTAGCTCTTAAAGCTTTTACTTCATCGTTAATAGGTACTGCGTGACCTGTATTTAAAACAAATACACCAGTCATTTTATGTGGTTTAGCCATGTATCCTGCATGAGCTGCAATGTTACGTGCTTTTTTGATAATTTCCACAATTTTAACACTTCTAAGACATCTTTCTTGGCAAGTGTAACAAGTAGTACACATCCATAATGCGTCATCAGAAATAACTTCTTCTTTTAAACCTAATAAACATTTTCTGACAAGTTGTCTTACTTTATAAGGAGTTCTTCTTCCAGATGGGCAACTACCACTACAGGTACCACATTGGAAACAGTGTTTTACAGTTTCAATTCCAGCATCAATGAACTCAGCAGCGAAATCTGGATCACGATTACTATCATTTAATAATTCTTTATCTGTTAATAAAGTCATAGTATCTCTCTTTTTATCTTTATTTGAATTTTCTTCAACTTCCTCAACAACATCTTCAACTGTTGTTTCGTCATCACCTTCAATAGCTTCCTCTTCAGGAATTGCTTCTTCTTGAGAAGTTTCCTCTTGGGCAGTTTCAGATGAATCTTCTAATTGATCGATGTCTTCTTTGGAAGTTAAATCTTTATCACTATCTTTTTCTGTTTCAACTACAGAAACGATAGTTTCCTCTGTTTTTTGGGAAGATGTAACTTCGACATCATTAGATGTGTTTGATACATCATTATTGATGTCTGTTTCTTCTTTATCTGCATTTCCTTTAAATAAGGATTTAAGACGATTTATTATAGACATTGAAAACACACCTCGGATAATCATAGGACTAATACCTCAAATCCTACATTATACTCTTTAAAAAACCATATATAAAGGTTACTAAATTTTTTAATAGTGTAATCTAAAAGGTTACATTTAATGAAAAATTTTTATAAACTTAAAAATACAATTAATAAATATAGAAAGAAAATAGGGAAGAATTAAATGATAAAAAAATTCGAAATCAAATCACATGACGGGCCTGGAAGGATTGGAAAAATCGATGGTGAACTTACACCCAAAATATTTTTTAGAAATGAATTGAAAATAGCGCCAAGTGAAGGTTCTGCACATAATATCGACCGTGAGATTGCAGAATTTAATGTAAAAGAAACATTAAGACTTGCTGGTGAAAATGTTGACAATTGCGATATTGCAGTAATCCAAGGTTCAAAATACACTGATTTAAGAATTGAATGTTTAAAGAAGCTGGAAGAAATCGGATACAATGGATTTATAATAGCAAATGGCGACGCATTGCTTACCAACTCAAGAGATCTTGTTGAACTTGTAATTTCACTGAAGAAAGCGGCTAAAAAATCAAGTTATTTAATATTCCCATTTGCAGAACTGTCTTTTATGCCAATTTTAACATATATGGGAGTTGATGGATTTTTAACAGATTCTGCAAATTATTACAGTCATTTAAATGTTTTGCAAACCCCAACAAAATCATATGATTTGAATTCATATCCCATTTATGAAAATATTTCCCAAAAGGATTTGGAAAAAAAGAATCTTGAAAATATGGAATTTGTAATAAAAGAAATCCATGCACACATGAAAAACAGGTCTTTGAGAAATCTTGTAGAAGAACGTTCAGCTACAACACCTCAAAACATCTCGACTTTAAAAATACTTGATAAAAATCACATGGATTACCTGTTGGAGCATACTCAGTTATTTTAAAATTTCAAAAGATGAAATAATATTTTTGAACTCGATTTCAGATGTGCCTGAAACGTCTAATGTTCTTAGTTCAAAAATATAGATTTCCTTATTTTCTATAAATACATAAGTATGGATGTAAAAGTTAATTTCAGGAGTGTCAATATTAGCATGGAGCTTAACAGCATCTTTATCTGCAATTTGAATAAAATCAGAAGCTAAAATTTCCCCGCCATCATCAGAAATCACATTTTCCATGAAAATTTTATAATCATCAAGATTTGTATCAGTCGGAAACATTACTGCATTAATTAAATTATCTTGTCCTTTAGATAGAGTGGCAACACAATCAGGATTGGATAATGTGTCTGTTTTTTCAACTTCCCAGCTATCAGGATAATTAAATGAAATATTTCCCGTGTTGACAGTTTTCATGGACTAATCCTCTTTTTTTGATGAAACTTCAATAGTTTCAGGTTCCTCTTCAATAGTTTCAATATATTTAGAAAATGGTTCCGGAAGTTTTGGCATGACTTCTTTTAATATTTCAGCAGCATCAAGTTCCAAAGCCTGTCCTGAAAGCAATTGTTCAACGTCAAAGTCAAAGTCAAATGGTTTAAGCAGATCATCAGTGGGTACTCTTAAATTAATCCTTTTTTTATTTAAAACCATTTTAATAGTGCTGGTATTTCTAATCTGCTCATTCATGTCCTCAACAGTGCTGTTTATTTCATATGCTATAGCTTTATTCTTTTCATTTACATCATGTTTGGCTTTTTCAATGGATTTTTCCAAACCGTCAACAAGTTCGGCATTTCTTTTGTTAATATTATCCCTTGCCTCATCGATAACAACATTAATGGCGCTTAAGATAGATTTGTTTAACTCAACATTATAAGCCAAAATCATTCTATTTTTATAGTCCAATTCCTTAAAGATAGCTACTCTTTCATCGTCGATTTTAGTGATTTTTTTGTTTAGCTCGTGAATTTCATCTTTTGCTTTTAAAAGCTCTTCCTTATCTGAAAGTTTTTCCTTAAGAGAATCAACATCCTCGAAAAATGAGCCCTTAAGGGTTTGAATCTGATCTTTGAGGTTTTCAATTTCAGCGTCCTTAGCCTCGATTGTATGATAAAATTCATCAAGTTTTGAATCTGAAAACTGATTGTCCAGCAATGATTCATATTCATTTTGAGCCATTACCTTTACCAAATCATTATCTTCAAAAGGGTCTTCTTTTTTAAGGCTAACTTGTTTTTGTTGAGATTCCTTTTCAACAGTATTGCCGTCTTTATCTTTACTAGTATACTTTTTTGTATAAACTCTAACAGTTCTAAATTCGTCATTATCCATTTTGACACCCACTCTATAATAATAAATAGATTAGTTTAATTTAAATAGTTAATGATTAAAAAAAGAAATAGAAGGGAAAAAATTATTTAATCTTTTCATTTTCTATCCACAGCAACATTGCTTCTTCAATAGCTTTTGAGTACCATCCTGTTTTAAATAACATCTTACTTGAAGCAATTTTGCGAAAATGCAAGTCAATGTCATTATTGACAGTAATGGTAACACGTCTGTTTCGAGTCATAAAAATAGATAGTTCATACAAGTTAATAAATGTTTTAGTCAATTTTAAGAGCATTTTGTCATTAACTTTTAAAAATTGACATTTTCCCATTTTAATTAGAAAAATTAAACAGGAATATTTTTGAATCTAATAGTCAGAAGAGAGATTTTGAGAGTTTATTCTTTGCTTTAAATTATCTAAATCACCGGACATGACGGAAATCTTTTTATCATCGATTTGAGTAGTGTAAGCCCATGCATTTCCTATTTTAGAGATTTTATCCTCTTTTTTGATTTCGCCGACTTGTGAAACAATATCATCATGGCTTCTGGTTGAATCACCGTTAATATGTGCAACGGCCAAATAAAACTGTCTAAAATTAGGATTTCCACAGATCCCCCAAATGTACCAATCCATAACTGTATGTTTATCCATGCCCAAACTTGATGCTGCTTTGCAAAGAGATTTATTCGATTTATATGCATTTAAAACCTTTAATTGATTTTTATTAAGTTTTTTAAAAGGATAAATCCCATATTTTAATTGTTTGTGCCTTAATTTTGATTTTAAGGAATTGTTCCTTTTTTGCAGACTGTTTAATCCATCCATATATATTTTTTTATTATCGATACTTAATAAACTTAGCATTTTATATAGTAAAAACAATATAAAATAGTATACAAGTAAACTATTGAGGTTTTTAAAATGAGTATAAAAAAAGTCGTTGTCGCAGGCGGAGGAGTACTTGGAAGTCAAATTGCCCTTCAATCAGCATACTGTGGATTTGATGTTGCAATCTGGCTTAGAAGTGAAGGATCTATAAAAAGAGCTCAACCAAAACTCGAAAGGTTTAAAAACATCTATGTTGATACTCTTGAAAAAATGAAAACAGATGCAAGTGCATACTGCAGAGGTTTATCTAAAAAAACAGAATTAAGTTCTGAAGAATTAGATGAACTGAAAAAACAGGCACAAAACGCATATGATAGTTTAACATTAACAACAAGTTATGAAGAAGCGGCGAAAGATGCTGATTTAATTATTGAAGCCATTTCTGAAAATCCGGAACATAAAATTGAATTTTATCAAGAATTGGCAAAGCATATGGAAGATGAAACAATACTCGTAACAAACTCATCAACATTGCTTCCATCAATGTTTGCCGAATATACCGGAAGACCTGAAAAATATCTTTCACTGCACTTTGCAAACACAATTTGGGCAAACAATACTGCTGAAGTAATGGGCCATCCGGGAACTGAACAGAAATACTATGACGAGGTTGTCAAGTTTGCTGAGGACATCAACATGATTCCTTTAAAACTTAAAAAAGAGCAGCCAGGTTATATATTAAACTCCCTTCTGGTTCCATTCTTAAATGCAGGCCAGGCATTGCTTGCAAATGATGTAGCAGATCCTGAAACAATTGATAAAACTTGGATTTTAGCAACCGGTTCTCCTGTAGGGCCTTTCCACATACTGGACATTGTGGGACTTGAAACTGCTTATAATATTGTGGTTATGAATCCTGAATCAAAAGATCCTGAAACCACCCCCGGAAAAATTGCCAAAATGCTTAAAGAAAAAATCGACGCCGGTGAAACAGGCGTTAATGCTGGAAAAGGATTTTACGAATATTAATCCTTTTCATTTTTTTTTAAATTCAAATCAATAGCTTTTAAAGTTAATTCATTAAACACATTCATAAAATCAGGATTTAAATTATCCAATCCCATTTTGGATTCCCAGTTTTTATTGATTTCATCCATAACCGGAATAAAATCTTCACCTTTATCAGATAATTTTAAAATATAATAACGCTTATCCTTAGAGGATTTTTCACGCACGACCCATCCCCCACTTTCTAATTTTTTAATCGCTTTTGTAATTGCACCTTTAGTTAAATATAATCCTTCAGACAAATCCTTTTGATTTAATTCCCCGCTTTCATAAATCATCAGAATACATAATGCCTGTATTAAGCTCAAATCATACTTGGAAAGTTCATCATTGAGATATTTTTTATGATTCTTATGGAAAATGAATAAAATGTCCCCAAGTCTATTTGAATCATAAAAACCCATTGTCTTTTTAAATTTCATCAAGATATATTTTATAAAAACAATTATTTAAAAATTCTATTGAATGTCAAAGTAACTTACACGGCAATATCTGAAAAATCAAATAAAAAGATTTATATAATAGTAAGATATAACTAATAAACGATATGAAGAAAAATTCATTTCAAATATTAAAAACATCAATCATTTTATAATCTCCAAAATGATAGAAAATGTTTATTTTAGGAAGTAGAAGAAACATCCTACTTCCACTCCCCCCCTTTTCTTTTTTAAAATTAAAAAAAATTAAATTTATTGTAACTATTTTTTAACAGACATTGAAAAAATAAAATAAAAAGATTTAAATATTTTTAAAATAAAACTAATATACGATATGAAGTAAAATTCATATCCTTGATTAACACAAATCAGCCTCTTTAATCACTAAAGAAAATCATGAAAAAACAAAAAGAAGTAGGAAAAACAGTACTACTTCTTCTCCCCCCTTATTTTAAATCAAACATCATCAAGAATACTTGAATCTGCTCCAGCAACTTCCACCAGATATTCCGCCTCAACAATGTGAAGTTTTGATGGAATTACAATACAGTGAAGCGGACCTCCAAAATCAAAATCAATCAATTCACTGATTGCACCTGCTTTAACACAAACATCTTTTGAACCTACACGGGCAATACCCATTGCCAAAGTGTTTTCACAAACCAAACCTTCCCTGTCAAGAGTATCATGGATATTCATCAAATATTCCAAACCTTGGTTAACAGTCATATAACGGTCCTTGTGAGCCTGAATGTCAAGTAAAACAAGAGTGTGAAGATCCATTTTTAAATTTTCTTCAATAGCTTCATAAGGAGATTTCGGATAAAAATTATAATCAGGAAACGGAATGGTTGTTACTTTACCGAATTTATAACCCTGAAGACCGGAAATTGCAGGAGCTGAAGATAAAATTGATGAACCATGAATAACTTCATACTCAATTCCTTTTTTAGAACATTGAACTAAAAAATCACTGTGGGTTGTTGCAATTAGGGGATCGCCACCAGTAATTAAAGCAACATCCCGTGTTTTAGCTTCGTTTATAAATTTACTTTCCTCTTCAACTTCGCCCCTTACTAAAACTTCAATCTTTTGACCGATTAGTTCTTCAATAGCATCAAAGCTTGAGCCGAATAATCTTGAGGTGAAAAACTCGGCATAAATTTTATCAACATTTCTCAAACATTCCAATCCTTTTAAGGATATGTCCTTTTCATCAAATAGTCCTAAACCCACTAAATAAAACATATATATTATATAATAATTTAAACATAAAAAACTTTATGAAATGTGTAAAAGTTCCGTTAAAACAATTAAATGATGTTCGCATAAAATTAATGGAAAATGATATGATGAATATGGAATATAAAATAAAAGCCTCCGGCGATTTCGGATATATTCCAATAAATGAAGATACTGATGATTATGAGATTGTTGATGTTGAACTTGAACCAATGAAAAAAGTTCCACATAATTTTTCTGAATTGCTTAAAAATGAATTAACTGATGAGGAAATTGAAAATTTAAGAACCTCCTTTGACACTGTAGGAGATATTGTGATTTTAGAAATCCCTGAAGAATTACAGGATAAAAAACAGATTATTGGAGATGCTGCGCTCAAGTTTACAAAAAGAAAATCAATTTACATGAAGAAAAGTGCGATTAAAGGAACAACACGTGTCCGGGATTTAGAATTCCTGTCAGGAAAGGATGATTCGGTTACAATCCACAGGGAACATGGCGCAAGATTAAAGTTAGATGTTCGTGAAGTTTATTTTTCCCCAAGACTTGCAACAGAAAGAAAACGTGTTATGGAAAGTGTTACGGATGGGGAAAGAATATTGGATATGTTCTGTGGAATCGGACCATTTCCCATTGTAATAGCCCGTAATAAAGATGTTGATATAACTGCAGTTGATATTAATGAATCTGCAATAAGATATTTAGATGAAAATATTAAGTTAAATAAGTTGAAAGGCAATATTCAAACTTGCCTCGGAGATATAAGACAGGTCAGCAGTGAATTTAACTCCAAGTTTGATAGAATAATTATGAATTTGCCGGGACTTGCCTATACTTTCCTTGATGTGGCTGTCAATTTAATTGAAGATGGTGGAATAATCAATTATTATGAGTTTTCCGACTCATATGAACAGGGCATAAAACGATTAAAAAGTGCTGCAAATGAAGCCGGAAAAGAAGTTGAAATAATCAATTGCCGCAAAGTCAAATCAACATCGCCTGGAGAATGGCATGTGGCTATCGACGGAAAAATAATATAGATGAGATTTAAAACACCACACACCATTATTAAACCAATACATGATATTCCTCCTGTTTGATAAATTCAACATCACTGACTAGCAAAACATCCCTGTGATTATCGCCTAATGAACGGTTTTCCAAAACATTGCATGAAATGATTTCATAGATATATACATCACAAATGAAAATTGAGGGGATCTTATCTGCATCACATTTATCCATAATTACAATTTCATCAGAGGAAGTGAAAACATACTTGTCGCCTAATGAATCCATCCACCTCAATGTTTTGTTATCACAATCTTCGTATAACGGATTAGTTTTAATGCCCTTAATAACCTTGGAAAGGTTTAAAGGCCCTTCAGAGGATACATTCAATATTGTCCTGTTGGACTTATCTGAAGGATTGTCATTAGCCGAAACCAAAAACAAAGCTAAAACAGCAATTAATGTAAATAAGACAAACACTATTTTTTTATCCAAAATAATACACCTCACCTAACTTAACAAATTACCCTTTAATGAATTTAGTATAAACTAACTAATATAAATAGTATACAATAATCGAGAAATTTATGTGAAATTTTTAAAATAAAAAAAAGAATGGAATTATTTAAATCGGGTCAATAATTCCTTTTTCGGTGATGATTCCGGTTATCAATTCTTTTGGAGTTATGTCAAAAGCAGGATTAATCACATCAGTGCCTTCAGGACAAATTCTTGCTCCGCCATAATATCTGACCTCATCACCATCCCTCTCTTCAATGACTGTGTCAAATATTGAGATTTCCTGATCAAAGGTAGAATAAGGAGCTGCAACGTAAAACGGAATATTATGATGTTTGGCGGCAAGTGCAACCATTAATGATCCAACTTTATTTACAACACCTCCGCGTGCAATCCTATCTGCGCCGATTACAACCTTATCAATTTTTCCCTGAGACATTAAAAATCCTGAAGCGACATCGGGAATTAGTTTAACCGGAATGTTTTCTTGCTGCATTTCCCAAACACTTAAACTTGCTCCTTGCCCGCGAGGACGAGTCTCATCACATATCACATTAATATTTTTTCCCTGTTCATGAGCGGCCCTGATTACTCCAAGTGCTGTCCCATAATCAACACATGCAAGAGCCCCCGCATTACAGTGAGTTAAAATAGTGTCTCCATCATCGATAACTTCACAGCCGAATTTTCCAATAGCCCTGTTTGTTGCCATGTCCTCTTCATACATTTTTAATGCTTCGGCTAAGGCATTGTCACTGTTTAAAACCCTATCAACTGCCCAAAAAAGATTTACCGCTGTTGGTCTTGTAGCTTTAATTTCCGAAGCCGCTTTATCTAAAGAAACACCTTCAATGTCTGCCAAGGCCATTCCAAAAGCGGCTGAAACACCAATAGCTGGAGCGCCGCGAACAATCATATCTTTAATTGCTACAATAACATCCCGATAATTTTCACAATAAACATAATTTAACTCATCAGGAAGTTTTGTTTGATCTATTAACTTTAATTTATTATCTTCCCATTCAAGTGTTTTCATAATAACACCCTGTTTTAAAAAAAATAGTAAATAAATAGGAAAGCATAATTAGCGTTAGTTTCTAATTTTTTTAATGTATGAAAATACAATTAAAGGTTTTTATAATTATGCTCCCATATTCAAATATCCAAAATGGATGATTAGAAATGTATTAAAAATACATCTACATAATACTTTATTCTATTATCATTTATAAATTTTTATAAAAAACTGAAAAAAAAGTTTTTTAAAAAAAAATTATGCACTTTCAGTCATGATAGGTACAACTTGTTTTTTACGTGAAACTACATCTTCAAGCAGAACCATGTTATCTTCAAGGTTTACACCATATGCTTTTTCAACCAAATCGGCATGTTTTCCCAAAGCAATTACTTGAGAATTACTGTTTACAATATCAGTGATTAAAAGCATGAACAAATCAAGATTTTCATCTTCAATGATTTTATTCATACCCTTTTCCAAATCATCTTTCATTTCTAAAACATCAGGAATGCTTGCAGTATTTATCTGATTGACAATAGATTTGACATCTTTAAAATCAATTTGTTTTGCATCTAAAGCTAAAATTTCATCAATTGAAAAACTGCTTAAATCTGTTCCTGCTTTAAGCATTTCCAAACCATATTCCTCCACATCAATTTCAGCTATTTTGGCAAGTTTTTCAACAGCCATTTCATCATCTTCAGTTGTGGTTGGAGATTTTAAGAGCAAAGTGTCTGAAACAATTGCTGACAACATTAAAGTTGCAATTTCCTTTGAAATCCCAACATTGTTTTCCTCATATAACTTACAGAGAATTGTTTCGGTGCATCCAACCGGTTCGAATCTTAAAGATAAAGGATAAGAAGTATTTAAAGCCAGTTTATGATGATCGACAACTTTTAAAATGTTTGCATTTTCTAAGTTTTCAACAGACTCTGCAGGAGAGTTGTGATCTACTAAAATAACATCCGCACCATCTTCAACACTTTCTAAAAGCTCAGGCGCATCAATACCCAAATAATTTAAAATAAATTCAGTTTCTTTATTAAGATTTCCTAATCTGTAAGCTTGAGCATGTTCATTGCCCAGTTCTTTTTCTAAATTAGCCATTACTAAACTTGAAGTAATTGAATCACTATCTGGACTTTTATGTCCAAAAACATAAGTTTTAACCATAATATCTTTTCCTCATTGATAAAAATAAAATAAATATCAATTAATAAATATGTATTTTATCCATATTTAATATTGCTATAAAACTAATGTTTAAAAAAATATGCGGTTAACAGTGATAACAGCTGAAAATAAAAAAAAAAGTTTAGTAATGACTTTGTGGAGTCATTCCTAAATGATGGTCTTCGCTTTTTTTACCGGGAATTCCGTAAGCATCCGCCCTACATTGAGTGCATGCTCTGAATACAGGTATAATCTCTTCGACTTCTTCTCTGACTTTTTCCATCATAGAACAGTCAGGCCTCTGCAGATCTTTCATTTTTCCCAATGGGATTAAAGGCAAAACATTCATTAAAGCCGCACCGCGTTTTTCAACTTCACGGGCAATTTCAACAATATGTTCATCATTTACTCCAGGAATTAAAACGGAATTTACTTTAACAACAAGCCCGTTAGCAGCTGCCCTCTCAATACCTTCCAGCTGATTTTTAATTAAAATTTCAACTGCTTCACGGCCTTTATAAACTTTTCCACCGTATTTTATGAAAGAATAAATCTTCTCAGCAATTTCAGGGTCAATTGCATTGATTGTAACAGTGACAGAGTTTACTCCAATTTCTGCAAGTTTATCTGCATATTTTGGAAGTAAAAGTCCGTTAGTACTCATACATTTAATTAAATCCGGTTGTTCAGCTGCTAATTTTTCAAAAAATTCGAATGTTTCATCATTAGCAAGTGAATCTCCAGGTCCTGCTACCCCTACAACAGCAATAGGTCCATCTGCAGTAACATCATTAATATGAGTAATTGCATCATCCGGTTTCATAATACAACTTGTTACACCCGGCCTGTCTTCTTCATTGTTAATATCTCTTGTACAGAAGTTGCAAAAGATATTACATTTCGGTGCAACAGGTACATGTGCTCTTCCGACTTTATCGTGCATTTTTTCATTAAAACATGGATGTGCTCTTGTAATATGTGCAAATCTTGAACCGTTATGTCCATTCATAATACCACTACTCCTCTAAAATATAACTACTGTTATTTTGTATTGATACGAACAAATATATAAATTTTTCTACATTCCTTTATTCAACTCATCAATAAACTCATTGGCTTTTTCAATCCATGCATCTTTAATTAGTTCATCAGTAGCTACAACAGTCACAATATTCTCAGTAGATAAATCCTTAATAATTTTAAATCCTTCAGGCAATATTCTAAAGATTGCATCGTAAATGCGCCTTTGTAAGTTAGAATGAGGGTCATCAACAATGATTGTTTTTAAATCTGTGTGATCCCCACCTATTTCAAGTTGATATCTATTTGGCTGATATATTTCCTCTCTTGAAAATTGTTTCCACAGTTCTTTTAGGATATGGGGAAGATAATTCTCATTATCAATTAAAATTCTTGTGACATCATTTTGCTTATCATAGATTAGATTAGCCACATCCTCAAATTTAATAGCATTGGAAGTTTTCCTCATCTTAATAGCTAAAACAAATACGGGGTCATCAGGATTTACATACGCCTTTAAATCATCAACAGATGAACTTAAAACTAAATCTTGAAAAATCTGTTTAATGATGATTTCATAAACTTCTGCGCCTCTCTCATCATAACATTCAACTAACATCAAACCAACCCTCTTTAATATTATTTATTTGTCATCTTGTCTGCGTCCCATACCGGATACTAAAAGAGCAGCACCTACAGCACCGATATGCTGGGAATATTCCGGCACAATAACATCAATTCCTCCTAAAGTATCACTTACTGCTTCAACAAGACCTGAAATTAAACTTGTTCCACCTACCTGAATTAAAGGTTCACGAATATCAATTTCCTGAAGTTGCTGTTCATAAACCTGTTCAGATACGGAGTGACATGCCGCTGCAGCCACGTCCGCTTTGGAACCTCCTGCCGCCAATGTAGTAACAAGGTCCTGAATACCAAATACAATACAGTAAGAGTTCAACATGGCATTTCTCCAATCCCCCTGAACAGCAAGAGGACCTAACTGAGTAATATCAACATCAAGTCTGCGTGAGGTCATGTCTAAAAATCTTCCGGATGCTCCTGCACAAATACCTCCCATAGTAAAATTATCAGGAATACCATTATTTACAGTAATTACCTTATTGTCCATACCACCAATATCTAAAACAGTAGCTTCACCCTTTTGACAATCAGCAAGGTATACTGCACCTTTTGCATTAACTGATAATTCTTCCTGAATAAGTTCAGCACCAAATTCCTTACCCATAGTGAATCTGCCATAACCTGTAGTTCCAATACCATCAACATCATCCCATTTATAGTCAGTTTCGCCAAATGCTTCAGCAGCAGCTATTTTTGCAGACTCAACAATATCTTTTGTGGATGTCCAACCAGTTCCAATAACCTTATTGTTTTCCATAAGCACTGCCTTTGTAGTAGTTGAACCGGAATCCAAACCGAGAGTGAGGCCTTCTTGTTTTTCACGGGCCAAAATGTTTCTACGAGTTACAGTAGTAGCCAGTGCTTCCATACGGATGAATAACTCATCTGCTTTTGTTCTCTCAGTAAATGAATAGGTAACTACAGGAATACGAGTATTGTTTTGTATGAATCTTCTTACTTCATTTCTAACCAGTGCTGCTTCTGCACATCTAAAACAGGTTGCAATAAATACTGCATCAGGTTTAGACCTGCCTTCAACAATAGCCATAGCCCTTGCAATCATTAGCTTTAAACTTGAACTTTGAGCTGAAAATCCAAATTTCTCATAAGATTCATCAATATAATCCAAATCAATTTCAGGAAGAATAATCTCAGCACCAAACTTATTTGCTGCTTTTTCAATTTCCTTTTGAACTCCACTATATTCGGTTCCGCATGAAACCAAAGCAATCTTTACCATTATTATTCCTCCCCACTGTTTTCTTGTAAAGAATCTGCAAATTCATTAATTTTATTTACCATCACATATGTTTCATCCTGATTAGTAGGATAATCAAGTTCCAATACAGGAATGCCTTTATTCCTAAGTAGAAAAATTGACAATTCATTAGTTCTTTCACATCCAACACAGCCAAAGCCGTATGGAGCTCCGTCGACAAGAATGGCTGCTTCAGCCTCATCAATAAGAGGGCCAATAATTGACATCCTTCCGCGAACACCTGAAGGAACCTCAATTGCCGCGTATTTAAGCCCTTTAATCGGATCATCACTTGTAAGATTCATTGGAGGAGAATCAATCTCCGGGTCTTTAATTTTTTGCCTGATTTGTTTTTGAAGAACTAAAGGAGTATGTCCTTTTCTTTCAAGTAAATCTGCTAAGATTAATGAATTTGGAGGATAAATAGCTATTTTAACCATGTTTTTCACCTATTCTTTATTTTCTAAACATTTATTCATGATTTTTTTAAATTCGTCAACTTTAATTGGTTTTTTATCTTCAACTTCGACTTCTTTAGGGTTTTCTAAAGCTTCAGAAACAAAACCGAGTATCCGGTATTCTTTTTCCATTTGGTGGAAACCTTCTCTTGGACCAAACCTGTGCCCTCTGCATCTTCTAGGGTCACCTGGAGCAAAACCTCTTTCTTTTGTAAAAATGTGATTTGGATCCAGTTTTCTAATTTCTTCGATAGCCTTATAAACATCCTTACTTTTTCCACTAATCATGGACCCATAACAAGTATTTTTAATAGTAAGTGGCAAGTCAAGCATGTGAAACTCATTGACAATCTGCTGTTCACTTACATGAGCTCCCGGCCCAATAAAAATCATACGAGTAATTACATCAGGATCCCAATCTTCAGTACCTAAATCAGGACTCATTGTTAGATTCTGTAACATACACTACAACTCCCTCTTTTAATTTTTCAAGATAATCATAATCAGAAGTGATATCCCCAATTATATTAGTCGCTTCAAAGTTTTCCGCTGTTGGACCGAATTCTGAATTGTCCTCAAATCGGATACCGATTAAACCGGCACTTTTTGAAGCCATATTAGTAATTCCTATTTGACCCCTTATTACCTTATCAACAGGATTATTTTCAGGTATTAAACCTTTAGCTGCCTTTTTGTCCCCTTCAAAAATAACAATATGCATCCCCGGAACTGAAAAGTGGATTTTAATTTGCCCTACAGGATTTTCTAAAAGTCCTGACAGCAATTTAAAGTATCTTACAGACCTTGGTGCATTATCTACAAACTTAATTGTGCACAAGTCATCTTTTTTAATTGATTTGGTTATGACTTTACCTTCCTTTAGGATATCAACAGTGTATTGGGGGCTTTGTTCAACAATAATTGCATCATCATCAACAAGTCCCTCCATTACATGCTCAACACATGCTGCAGACAAGATATCGGTAGCTTCACTTTGAGTTTTATTCAATAGCATTAACTGCTTTTGCTGTGATTTAACAGTGATAAAATCATTTTCTTTTGCAATGTCAATCAGTTCCATACCGTTTAAAACTCTTCCAACAGTAGTGTGGTTCGGATATAAAACTCTGTTTTCACGATAAATGAATAACTTACCAACACCAACACCTTCATTTCTTACAGTGATTGTTCCTCTAGTTCTTTGAGTATTATGTTCTTTTGGCTTATCAATACCCTCCAAGTCATAAAAACCTAAAAACGATTCACAATCATATGAAACTTTAAGTTTGTCATCTTTAATATAAGAAAACAAGTGTTCAACACAGATTGGAGAATCCTCATCAATTTCAAATGAGATATATGTGTATAACTCATTGCCTTCTTGCAATACGGTGCTTAAATCAGAAATTGAAACTCTGTCTGTTGATATGCTTCTTTCAATAATCGGTTCGATGCCTATTACCTTATCATCATCTGTTAAGTTTTCTAAAGTTTTTTTACCGCCTATAATATGTGCAAAAATACCTTTATTATATTGCGGTACACTATAAACATTAGTGGTGTTCTCTTTAAGCATTATCAAATGAGTAGACTCGTTACTAAAACTAGATAAACTTAAAACCACATCTCCTTCATAATATTTGTATTCCTCAGAAGTAGGTTCTAAATCAGTTACAATAGGACCGACAGCAACTTCAATAGAAGTAGACCATCTAATGTTTAAATCATTGAATTCACCATATTGATTTTTCCAAACGTCAACAAGAGGTTTGGCTTCATCAGATTCATCTAATTGGATAATAATAGAACCTTTATTAGTTTTAATTTTATATTTACTAACATTTTTTTCCAGTTCTTGTTTACCTTTAATTAAACAAACAATACTGCCAGGAGCATATGGTGCATTGGTCTTGTCAATTACATCATGAATTGTTGAAGACTCGGCAACATCAATTTCTTCTCCATTAATTTTTATTAACATGTAATCCCCTAATTTAAGAATTTATAACATATATATTTATTATCATTATCATATATTAAAACTATTATATTTACAAAAGTTATATTAACACAAAATGATAACATTATCTTAAGGAGGGAAAAAATGACAATTAATAGAAAACATCTTTTTTCTTTACTAATCATTCTTGTTATTGCACTTGGAACAGTTTCGATAGCTAGTGCCTATGTGGGAACCGGTTTTTCACATGACATTCCCGCTTCAAAATACCAGGACCTTTCGGCTTCAGATATTTTAGGAAAATACAATAAAACGGACTGCCATGTTGAAGAAGTTGGAGTTTGTACAAAAGTGGTTGATGGAGATACCATTTATCTGGACAATGGTAAAAAAATACGTTTCGTTGGAGTAAACACTCCTGAACGTGGTGTTGAAGGTTACATCACCTCTAAAAACTTTGTTCAAAAATTATGTTTAAATAAAAAAGTAGGTATCGATATTGATGATTCAAAAGGCTTTGACCGTTATGGACGAACATTAGCAGTAGTGATTGTTGACGGAAAAAATGTAAATGAAATGCTTTTAAAAGAAGGTCTTGCCGAAATCATGTACATGCCTCCAAGTGAATTCAATCCATTTGAATGGGGAACTAATGGCACTCATGTAGATACAACCCACAGCTCATCATCAAGTAGCCCTACAAGCACAAAATCTACAAGCTCATCAGGTTCTGCCAAATACATCGGAAATGCAAATTCTGGAAAATTCCACACTCCTAACTGCAGAGGAGTTAGCCGCATGGCCGAGTACAATAAAGTATTTTTCTCAAACAGAAACGATGCAATTAATCAGGGATACACTTCTTGCAGAATGTGCAATCCTTAATTATTTTTTTAGTTATTAAAAAAAACCATAACATAAAATTAAATTAAAATTATAAGTTATGCAAATCCAAAATTATCTAAAAAGAAAGACAGGGTTTTTCTCCTGATTGAAAACTTCAGCCTGTTCATCACCATAATTTAAATAAAGGCTGCTTGAATCAGTTATCTCACCAACAACTGCTGCTTCAATAGAATATTTTTTCAGATATTCCTTAATAAATTCACATTTGTCTTCATTTGCCGTAAAAACAAATCCTGAACCTGGATATGATTTGAGCCAATCCGCCCATTCGATATTTTCATTTTTAGGAATATCTTCCAAATTGACAACAGCTCCTTTTTTAGAAGTCTCCAAAAGCATTTCCAAAGTTCCCAAAATTCCAGGATTTGAAATATCCTTTCCGGATTTTATACAATCATTTTCTGCCAGGTACTGAACTGCTGTAATCTGATCCCTGACAAGCTGTGCATCTTTATCATAAGTTGTATCCCAATTCAAGTTAAACATTTCATGAGGTTTTCCATCAAGGTCAATAGCTACAATTATTTTATCTCCAACTTCGGCTCCAAAACTGGTTATAAGTTTATTTTTTTGGGCAATACCTACAATAGCCACTCCGATTGAATCGACTTCTGCATCGGGATGTAAATGCCCGCCAACCATAGGGACGCCAAATTTCAAGCATCCGTCTTTAAGGCCTTTAAGCAAATCTTCATAAATGCCCTCTTCACAAACTGACATTATATTAACCATGGCTAAAGGTTTCCCCCCCATTGCAGCAATATCGTTTACATTTACTAAAACAGAACAATATCCTGCCCAGTAGGGATTTACATTCATAATATCTCCCCAAATACCATCGGCAGCCATGAGTATTACCTGATTGTTTCCTATATCTATAGCTGAGGCATCATCTCCAATATCAATAACAACATCTCCGGAAACACTATATGCCTCCTTTAGAGTAGAAATCACATTATTTATTGAACTTTTACGGGACACTCCTTTAAATTCTTGAATTTCACTAACAAGATTTTTAAAATCCAAAGATCACACTTCCTACTTAATCAATATAACTAATATTGTATTTGCAATTAATATTATTTATTATTTCAACAATTTTGTCTTTAACTTCACTGATGTTTGAATAGTCATATGATTCCAGCTTACCCTCAAAGACTATTCTTTTAATATCCCGACCAACAATATCGTCAAAACCGCTTTCAACTTCGAAAATAACAGAATTTTTAACCTTGAATCCATCTTCCACAACTTTATCCAGATCCCCATCAGTTATTCCAATAATAGGTATGTCAAATCTATATAAAATATCGGAAGATATTAAAGTCGTATCATCACCAATTGTGACAACCAACGACGAATCTACAAATTCATAAACATCTTCACCGGCATGGTCTAAAAAGGTTATTTTAAACTCATCAGATTTATCATTTGAAATAACTCTTGGTGTGACTTTTGCATGCCTTAAAAGCCCTGTTTTTATAATTGCATTATCCAAATCAACCTCACCTAATTTTTCAAGGCCATGTTGTTTAAGTTCGCCGCCGACAATATCAACAATACGATTATTCCGGGATATTAATGTAAGCTTATCCGAATTTGTCCTGCCGATGATGACACTATTCACCATTATATTTTCACCAGGACTTACTCCATGAACAATTCGCTGATTAACCCCCTCATCATCACTTTTGATGTGGTTTTTATAGACCTCTTCCGGAGAAACAATATCCAAACCTAATTTTTCAGACAAATCTCCAGCAATATCTGAATCATTATTCCATGGAATTATGCTGCCGTCATGTTCACCAGGCCTTTCAATTTGAATTACTGGAATATTATTATCGGATATTTTATTTACATAATGGTTATAAACCTTATATCCGAAAACCTGACCTGTAACGTCGGATTTGCCGTAATTAATTAAAAAAATTACATCAACATCCTCATCGTGAAAGATTTTTAGGGAATCGCTCGGAACCAATTTGCGGGAAATATCAATAATATTTTCCAAACTCGCATCAATAACCGCCGTACGGCCTATTGTTCCCCCAAGCCTTACTGAAACATCCCCATAATTTTTAAGCAAGTTAATCAACTTTAAAGCATATCCCGAATCAATAATATTTGGGCCATGAACAACTATACCTATTCTCATCTGTTCACCTTAATTCTTTTTTTAAATATTTTTGATCCGCAAATTTCACAATCATCAAAAGGATAATCTTCACCGTACTGCTTTTTACAGCCTTCACAAACTTTTTTCCAGTTGTAAATTTCTTTAATTCCTCCGGTTATAATTCCGGAATAAGGAATATTCATTATTTTAAGTGTATTTTGAATAGTGTAATCATCACTAATAACCTTAACATTCCTTCCTTCTTTTAAAAACATATAAGCAAGGGATATTAATTTTTTATCAGGCAAAGACAACCTTAAAATATCACCGGAATCAGATATGATATCATTAACACAAGATATATACCTGTCCGGGACATCCTGTATGAGAAGTTTGCCTTCATCAATGGCCATGTCAAATGTCAGTCTAGATTCAAAATCTTTAATTTCAGCAGTAATTTCTGGAACTGTGTAATTATTATCAAAATCCAATTTAAATCCATTAATGAAAGCTGATGCATCCAATATATAACAAATTTCCATATTGATATATTAAATTTTATAAATTAATAAATTTTAGTAATTAAAAAGACAACGGCAAAATTGATATTTAGACATAAAAATATTACATACGATTGAGAACATTAAACTAAGTATGATAAAAACATGAAATAGATTTGGGACACTTCTGGGAGAGTTTTGGAAAAATCTATTTAAATTTAAATGAAAAAATTTGATATTATAAAAAAATTGGAGGAACACCGATATGGATTTTCACAACGAAATCAACAATGATATCAAATTTCTTGCAAAGTCGGAAATTCGGCTGAAAATTTTAAGTGAATTGAAAAGCGGACCTAACAGCATACAGGAACTTGTTAAAAAAACAAAAATAACCTACAGTTCCGTATCAAGCAATATATCAAAATTAGAGCAGAAAAACTACATTAAAAAAATAAAAACAAAATACTACCTAAACCATAAAGCAAAAATATATTACCAGACCTTAATGGACTTTAAAGAAAGCGTGGAAATAATCCAAGACTATACGGAATTTTGGGACAAACATGACCTAAATCAGCTAAGTATTGAGTGTATGAAAAACCTCACTGATTTAAATGATTGTGAACTGATAAAAACAACACCGCTTGACATTTATAAAACCCACAACACCATCAAAAGTCAAATGATGAACTCAAAATCCGTTAAAGCAATTTTTCCATATCTGCATCCGGAATATCCTCAGTTAATTGAGAACATATTAAAAGACAATGGAAATGTTGAACTGATAATTCCAAAAAGCATACTCAATCCAATAACATCAAGAATTGATGCTGAAATCAGGAAAAAGTCAATTAAAGAAAAAAGATTAGCAATTCATCTCTTTGAAGATGATTTGAAAGTATATTTAACACTTTGTGATGAAACCATGAGTTTCGGATTATTCAAGGAAGATGAAAGCTTCGATCAAAACAGAATATTAATTTCACAAAGCAAAAAATCACAGAAATGGGCTAGAAATCTATTTGAAAATATCAAACAGGACGTGATTGAATGACCAACGTTCAAACCAAAAAAGAACTAAGTGATGAATATCAAAATGTAAAATACATTTTAACATCAGGCATGCGAACAAGATTACTATTGTCAATTTACGAAGAATCAAAAAATCTGGAACAACTAAGAAATGAACTAAAAAAGCCTTCAGCAACAATACTGCACGGGCTTAAAGAATTGGAAAATATAAATCTGATTCAAAAAGTTCAAAAACACTACGAACTGACATCAAACGGATATCTTCTAACAACAAACATGATAAAATTAATTGAAAACTGGTATTCAATTAATAAAAGTGAAAAATTTTGGAATAACCACGATTTATCCGATATTCCTGAAAGTCTTCTAAATAACATTTATCTTTTAAAAGATGCGGAATATGAAACATCAACTACAAGTGATTTATCAAACGCATTCAATAAATACATTGATTTGATTTCAGAATCGAAAGAACTGCACATAATACTGCCGATATACTCCGAAAATCACTTTAAACACATGATTAATCTTTTAAATGAAAATCGGCTACAAAGCCTAGAGTTGATAGTTAACAATAAAATCCTAACTTCAATTAAAGAAAATCCTGATTTAGAAGAAAATTTGATTAAACACGAAAAAGTGAGGGTGAAATGCATTAAACACGATTTAAAATTATTTTTAACATATTCTAAGAATTTTATGTCACTGACATTATTTTTAAAAGATGGACATTATGATGATTCCCAGATATTGATTGGAAAAGATGAAAATGCATTGAGATGGGCGTTGAATCTAATTCAATTTTTTCCAATTGAATAAAAAAAGAGGTTAATCATGTCAAATAATAAATTACTTTTGAAAATGGAAAAATTCAAGGACAAAGAACTTGCTAATTTATTAATAGGTAGAAAAGGCGGTATAACTACCGTCATAATAACTGATGAAATATTGCATCATCCAAGCAATGCAAATCAGTTATCAAAAGTGTTGAAATTAGACTATAAAACAATAACCTATCACTTAGACATCATGATTGATTATAAATATCTGGAAAAAGAAAAATTTTCAAATAGCTATTTATATTATCCGAGCAGAAAGTTATATAATTGCATAGAAGAATATAGTCTAATTAGAAAATTTCTTAAAATTGAATTAAAAGGTAAAAAAGATGAAAAGTAAAACAACCTTTGAACATCAAAAAATGTCATCAAATGATATTGCTTGTGGCATAATCACTCTAAGCGATAGCAGAAAATCACAAAAAGCTGATTTGTCCGGCCAATACATGGCTGAGGAAATTAACTCCAGATACACATTAAAATCTAGAATTATAATTCCTGATGAAAAAGACGATTTGATTAAATCTATCGAAAATATGATTGATGATGATATTGATGTTATTCTAACAACTGGAGGAACAGGTCTTGATTCCCGCGATATCACAGTTGAAACGGTTGAAGCACTTTTCGAAAAAAAACTTGATGGCTTTGGTGAGATGTTTAGAGCAAAATCTTATGATGAAATCGGTCCTGGAGCATTACTTTCAAGAGCTACAGCAGGAATATATAAAAAAACAGTTATTTTTTCCATGCCCGGCTCTCCTAATGCCGTTAAAACCGCATTCAGCATAATTATCGATGAACTTCCCCATTTTGTTCATCATGTTAAAAAATGATGAAATTAATTTTTCATCATTATTTATTTTTTTTAGTCAAAAAATTCATTAACACTTATTAAAGGTTCCAATACAATATTTTCTTTTTCAAATTCTTCAATTGCCCCTTCCTGGCGATCAACCACTACAAAAGCTCTTTTTACATTACCTCCATTCTCTTTAATAGCTTTAATGGCTTTTAAAAGTGAACCTCCGGTTGTTGAAACATCTTCAACAACAATAACATTGTCACCTTCATTCAATTCGCCTTCAATGAGTTTAGAAGTACCATAACCTTTCTTTTCTTTACGAATCATTAATAATGGAAGTTTAGATTCCAAAGAAACAGCAGTGGCAATCGGAACTGCACCCAAAGCAGGTCCTGCAACCTTATCAATTTCATCCAAATTAATTTTTTCAGTAATCAATTTTGAAATGGTGGAAAGAATTTCAGGTTCAGTAATAGCCTTTTTCATGTTAATATAATAATTACTTTTCTTTCCGGAAGATAATGTGAAATCGCCTTCAAGAAATACCTTGTTCTCTTTTAATAAATCAATTAAATATTCTTTTGAAGCCATATAAATCATTTATATATCATCTTCACCTTTAAGTAAAATTTTATCACCAATTACTTTTACCAATTCCACCGGAACAATATTTTCACTGGCTTTGATTTGTTCTGACAATCCTGTTTTTTTAATTACTAAATCTGTAAGTTCAAAAGTGTTCTTGTCAAAAAGAACATCTGAAACTTTTCCAACAATTTGAATTTCTGCATCGAGAACTTCTTTACCAAATAAATCTTCTTTGATTCTCATAAAAAAACACCTATTTTTTAATATGTATTTTCAATTTAAAATATATTTCTCATATTTCTAATAGTAAAAATAGACCACTCATAAGAAAATTGTATTAATTATAAACAACATACTAACACTATTGATTTTAAGGTGAAGAAATGGAAAAAGAAACTTATACTGTATCTCAGATTAACGCCTACATTAACAAAAAATTGAAATTTGATTCAAATCTGAAAAATATTCTTATTAAAGGTGAAATTTCCAACTATAAAGAATATCCCAGCGGACATAGCTATTTCACACTAAAGGACGAAAAATCAAAAATCGATGCAGTGATGTTTAAAGGCAATAAAGACAGATTCCTTAAGTTTAAACCTGAAAACGGAATGAAAGTGATAATAAAGGGCAAAATTGAAGTTTATGAAAAAAACGGAAACTATCAATTATATGCCACTAAAATGACAGAGGACGGAGAAGGAAATTTGCACCTTGCTTTTGAACAGCTGAAAAAAGAACTTTCACGAAAAGGATTATTTGATGATTCCCATAAAAAAGAAATACCCAAATATCCCAAAAGAATCGGAGTTGTTACAGCACAGACAGGCGCTGCAATTAGGGACATTATTACAACCATAAAGAAAAGATATCCGATTTGTGAAATATTGATTTTTCCAACATTAGTTCAAGGAGACCTGGCCGCCCCTCAAATCGTAAAGCAGATCAATCATGCTCAAATCTCTGATATCGATACATTAATTGTTGGCAGAGGAGGAGGCAGCATTGAGGATTTATGGCCGTTTAATGAAGAAATTGTTGCATATGCGATTTATAACTGTAAAGTTCCAGTGATAAGTGCGGTAGGCCATGAAATCGACTTTACAATATCTGATTTTGTAGCTGATAAAAGAGCCCCCACACCAACAGGAGCTGCGATGATTGCTGTTCCAGACATAAACAGTGTTAAAAATAATGTAATCCAACTTTCAAACAGGTTAATCAAGAATATGAACAATGAGATTGTGCAAAATAAAACTAAGTTAAAGCACATTTCCAAAAAACAAATCTTTAAAAATCCCGAATCGATTTATGAAATCAAGAGCATGAGTTTGGACAATTTAGTCAGCAAATTGAACTATGTATCAAAAAGCATAATCAAGGACAATAAAACAAAATTATCCAATTTGGAAAACTCAATTATAATGAAAAATCCCATCGAAATAACAAAATCAAAAAGGGAAGCATGTTTAAGAAATATTGAAAAATTAGAAATTTTAAACCCTCTTCTGACATTGAAAAGAGGTTATACGTTAGCAAAAAGCAATGATAAAGTTGTCTCTTCTGCAAAAGATGTTAAAAAAGGAGACAAGCTTGATGTTGAATTTAATGACGGAACAGTAAATACAAAGGTGATATAATGGAAAATTTAAGTTTTGAAGAAAGTCTGGAAAAATTAGAAGAAATTGTTGATAAACTAGAAACTGGTGATGTACCATTGGATAATGCAATTGATGAATTTAACAAAGCTATGAAATTAGTAAATATTTGTAATGAAAAATTACAGGTTGCAGAAGAATCAATTGCCAAAATAGTTAAAGAAAACGGGGAAATTTTAGATTTCAACCCTTGCGAATAAAATTGTTAATCCAACCGGATTAATTATTAATTTTTTTCTGCTCTTTTAGATAATTTAAAATAAGTGCAGTATTGTATGATGTTGATATATGCCATTACATCCAAATTCTAAAGGATATTAATACCATTGCCAGATTATTAAATCATGATATCGTAAACAACAAGTTGAAAATTTTAAATCAATTTGAAGTGAGCTGCATTCATCAATTATGCAGTTACCTGCATCATGGATTTTTAGGTTTATCATGAAAAATCCCGATGTTGAAAATTAATTAATTCACATCTGAATTTTAGAGATGAATTAAAAATAAATCTATCAAAATAATTATAAAAAAAATAAAAAAAGAAAAGAAATTATATAAATTTCTTTAAACTTACATCATTGGAGGCATTCCGCCCATTGCGGAAGGATCCATACCCATATCTTCAGGGCCTTTAGTGGACGCAATTACATCATCGATTCTTAAAATCATTTCAGCTGCTTCAGATGCAGATTGGATAGCTTGTTTTTTGACACGTTTTGGTTCAATTACACCAGCTTCTTTCATATCAGCAACTTCACCAGAGAATACATCTAATCCCATGTAGTGAGAGGATTCTTGAGCTGCTCTTAAATCTACTAAAGAGTCAATGCTGTCTAAACCTGCGTTTTCAGCTAAGGTTTTTGGTACAACTTCTAAAGCTTCTGCAAATGCGTTTACAGCCAATTGTTCTCTTCCAGAAATGGATTCTGCGTAGTCTTTAAGTTTTTTAGCCATTGCGATTTCAGGAGCTCCTCCACCAGCTACAACTTCATCATCTTCTAAAGTAGCAGCTACAACACCAATAGCATCTTCAATTGCTCTTACAATTTCATCAACAATATGTTTGGTACTTCCTCTTACGAATAAGGTTACAGATTTAGCTCCGCTGCATTCTTCGACAAAGATCATTTCTTCACCAGAGATTTTTCTTTCTTCAACAAGGCCTGCTACACCTAAGTCATCAGCGGTTAAGTCATCTAAGTTGGTGATAACATTAGCACCAGTTGCTCTGGATAATTTTTCAATGTCTGATTTTTTAACTCTTCTTACAGCTAATACGCCTGCTTTAGACAAGTAGTGTTGTGCTAAGTCGTCAATACCTTTTTGTGCGAATAATACATTTGCACCAGCAGCAACGATTTTATCTACCATATCTTTAACCATTTTTTCTTCTTGTTCAATGAAAGCTTGCATTTGAGCAGGATCAGTGATTCTGATTTCAGCATCAACTTCAGTTTCTTTAACTTCTAAAGGAGCGTTAACTAATGCGATTTTTGCATCGTTGATTTTAGCTGGCATTCCAGGGTGTACTCTTTCCTTATCTACAATTACACCTTCAACTAAGTTGGATTCTTCAACAACAGCTCCATCTTTTTTCTCGATTTTGATGTTATCAGTGTCAACTTCACCATCTTCAGCAACAGCTTCTACTGCATCAACGATTAATTTTGCTAATGGTTCACGTGCTGCTTCAGTTCCTTTACCAGTCATAGCAGTCATAGCCACTTTAATTAAAATTTCAGAGTCCACATCATCAATTGCGATTTGGTCTAAAATTTCTTGTGCTTTTTCAGCAGCTTTTCTGTATCCCATAGCTATGATAGTTGGGTGAATGTCAGAGTCAAGTAAAGTTTCGGATTTTTTTAATAATTCACCAGCAATGATTACTGCAGTAGTAGTTCCGTCTCCAACTTCATCTTCTTGAGTTTTTGCTACTTCTACAAGCATTTTTGCTGCAGGATGTTCAATATCCATTTCTTTTAAGATTGTAACACCGTCGTTGGTTACTACAATATCTCCGAGTCCGTCGACTAACATTTTGTCCATTCCTTTTGGACCTAAAGTAGTTCTTACTGTTTCAGCTAATACTTTACCAGCTAAAATGTTATTTCTTTGTGCATCTCTGCCGACAGACCTGTTAGTACCTTCAGGTAAAATAAAAATTGGTTGTCCTTGTGCCATTAATAATCACCTTTTTTCTATTTATAAATAATTAGATCAGTTTAATAATCAACATATGAGAATAAGTTATAGTGTTGACAAAACCTTTCTACATAATAAATGAGTTTAAGGTTATATAAATACTTTATGGTATAAAATAAATTAAGGTAAGAAAAAGATAATCCCCCCAGCATAGGTAAAAAACACAAATACAATAGGGAAATTTAATTGGAATTTGCAAACAGAAAATTGAAATAAAAAAAGAAAAAATAGATAATTATCTACCTTGCTTTTTCTCTAGCCTGAAAGGAGGAGTTGTTTCTTGAGTTTCATAAGCATCTTGTTCTTCTTGAAGCTCATTAAAGAATGCGTTAATCTCTTCCAATCTTTTAATTTTATCGCCGGTTCTTGCAAGCTCATTTTTAAGAGTAAGATAGTCTTCACGAGGAACTGTTTGTTCTTTTAAATGGCGAAGTTCATTGTCCCTTGCATTAATTTCTGATTCGAATTGAGATTGAAGAGCAACATAATCTTCTTTAGGAATTGATCTTTCTTTTAAAAACTCCAATTCGCTATTACGGGCTGAAATTTCATTTTTAAGTCTTGTTTCAAGATTAATATACTCGTCTTTAGGGATAGTATTTTCTTTTAGGCTGTTAATCAGATTATTTAAATTTTTAATTTCAGAGTCGAACTTGAATTTAAGGTCATCATAATCTTTTTTGGGAATTGAATCTTGTTTTAAACTGATAATTTCTGCATCCATTGCATTGATTTCGGATTCAAACTGAGTTTGAAGAGACATGTACTCGTCTTTAGGGATAGTTTGTTGTTTTAGAACATCTAACTCTGAATCTCTTTTATTAATTTCACTATCTTTTATTAGAACCTCGTTGCTTTTAAGTTCAAGCTGCTTTTCAAGTTCCAAAATTTGAGTTTGAGATTCAACATTATTTTCAAGTTTAATAACTTTAATTTTATACTCGTCAATAACTCTTGAAAGGGAATTGATTGTAGCTTCTTTCTCAGCAATAGTTTTATAAGACTCTGTTAATCTTTCATTTACTTCAGCTAACTCTTTTTTCTTATAATCCCATAACTGTTCAGCAAAATATTCTTTAATTTCATCAAGAGAATTGTTGACATAATCTAATTCATAAATTCTGTCCTCCTGATTTTTAATTAAAATATCTTTTTCGTCAAGCTGTTTTTTCAAAAGATTTATTTCATCTTCCGCTTTAAATTTTATAACAGAAACTTCCTTTTCTTTATCAACAATGCTTTTTTCGAGTTCCCTAATCCTTTGCGGAGTGTTGTCATTAGCCCTTTCCACTTCAAGCCTAGTTAAATCATATTTTAACTCATTAATCTCCAATAAGGAAAATCGAATTAAAGATTGTAAGATATCTTTCTCATCATCAATTCCTTGTTCCATTCTATCCCTTAGTTTAAATTTTATCCCAATATCAAATTCAAATTAATAATTTTTTATGAATTTGAAAACTGTTATATATTGCACAATATAATTCCTTAATGATAATTATTAATTTTATACTATTTAAATTAAACCCTTAAATTAACTTAAAAATAAAACTAAAACAAATAAGAAAACAGAACGGAAAAATAAAAAATTTTAAAAAAAAAAGAAAAAATAAAATGATAAAATTAAAGTATTTTATCATTAATCAATTCCGCATTTAATATAGATGCACCGGCAGCACCGCGAACAGTATTATGTCCAACAAGAACATATTTAAAGCTATTGTCAAATGCTTGGTCTTTTCTTAATCTGCCAACAGTAACTGCCATACCATTGCTGGCATTTCTATCCATACGTGGTTGTGGTCTGTCATTTTCATCTTTAACAACGACAGGATTTTCAGGAGCTGAAAACAAATTAAGTTTTTGTGGCAATGCCTTGAAGTTTGCCATTTTACTTTTAACATCATCAATGTCAAACTCATCATCCAATTCAACAAATACTGCTTCAGTATGACCATCAACAACCGGAACCCTATGACAAGAAGCGCTTAATTTGAAATTTGCATTAGTAACTTCCGCACCGTCATAAGAACCTAACAGGTGAAGTGTTTCAATTTCCATTTTTTCTTCTTCACCGCCAATATAGGGAACAAGATTATCAACAATAGCCATTGATGGGACCCCGTTGTATCCTGCACCGGATACTGCCTGCATGGTTGATACCCTGATTGAATTTACATTAAAATTATCAACAATCGGTTTTAATGTTAAAGTCAATGCAATAGTTGAACAATTAGGATTAGTTACAATAAACCCGTCCCAGTTATTCTCCTTTTGTTGAGCATCGATCATGTCCAAATACTCCGGATTTACTTCAGGAATTACCAAAGGAATATTTTTTTTCATTCTGTGTGCGCTAGCATTACTTGCAACAACATAGTCATGAGCAAAGTCTTTTTCGACTTTAGCTGCAAATTCTGTTGGAAGAGATGAAAATACAATATCCACATCATTATCCATATCATCAGGATTAGTTTCACAAACAACAATGTCTTTAACAGATTCAGGCATTTCATTATCCAAATACCAGGTAGTAGCATCCTCATATCTTTTACCTGCAGAACGGGAAGATGCTGCTAATGCTGTAATTTCAAAATCAGGATGATTTTCAAGCAGTTGAATAAATCTTTGACCAACCATCCCGGTTGCACCAAGTACACCTACATTTACCATATAATTCACCTATTCCAAACCTAATACATCATTCATACTGCTCACAGTACCTTTTTGTGCAGTAGGCACATATCTTATAGCCCTAATTACGCCTGCAATAAATACTTCCCTGGTATGAGCCTGATGTTTAACTTCCAATCTTTCACCTTCGCCCACAAACATTACTGTGTGGTCTCCGACAATATCTCCGCCACGAATAGCATGAACTCCAATTTCTTCAGGAGTTCTTTTTCCAACCAATCCGTTTCTTCCAAAAATTCCAACTTCTTCAGGATCCCTATCTAATTCTTTTGCAATTACTTCAAATGCAGTCATCGCTGTTCCTGAAGGAGCATCAGCTTTTTGATTGTGATGGGCTTCAATAATTTCAATATCATAATCATATAATAGAGGAGCAAGTCTTTTTAATGTATTGAAAAACACATTAACCCCTATAGCCATGTTTGATGAGATAACAGCACCCACATTGTTATCTTCGACATTTTTAATGTTCAAAGCCATCTGTTCATCACTAAAACCGGTAGTTCCCACAACAATATTTACTCCACAAGAAGTAGCTACCTTAATTGTTTCAACAGCAGCCGGAGCAATAGTAAAATCAACCAATACTTCAGCACCAGAATCCTTTAATGCTTTTTCCAAGTTTTCAGACCCGACTATTTCAACACCAAGTTCGTCAATACCTGCCTGAAGACCTGCATCTTTGCCTGCAAAAGGAGTTTCTGGTCTCTCAATAGCTGCAACTACTTCCATATCATCTTGTTCAGTAATTCTTTTAATAATACCAGAGCCCATTCTTCCAGCAGCCCCAGTTACTGCTACTTTAATCATATTATTACCCATTTAAATTAAATTAGAATCTTTTAATGCTTTTTTAAGAATTTCTAAGTTTTCTTCTTTCATATCACATAATGGCTGTCTTAACGGTCCTGAAGGAAGACCCATTAAACCCATTGCTGTTTTTACAGGAACAGGATTGCTTTCAATGAAAAGAGCCCTTATCAATTCCAACATTTCATAGTGAAGTTCCAATGCTCTTGTATAATCATCATTTAAGATGCTGTCAACCATTAAAACCATTCTTTTAGCATCAATATTTGCTGATGCACTAATTACACCTGTACCTCCAACTGCCATAATCGGCAAAGTTAAAGAGTCTTCACCTGAGAGAATATTGAATTTGTCTTCAAGACCTTCATGACAAAGAGCCCTGTAAATATCTGACACTTTATCAACACTTCCACTTGCTTCTTTAATAGCATCTATACCGTCAATTTTAGCAAGTTCAACAGCAGTATCCACTTCAATATTGCATCCGGTACGTGACGGAACATTATATACGATAATTGGAATATCGCAAGAATTCGCAATATCCCCATAATGTTTTATTAAAGCGTGCTGCTGCGGTTTATTATAATATGGAGTAATCAACAAAGCACCGTCAGCACCGACATCACAAGCATGTTTAGTGAGAGATAAAGCTTCGGATGTGGAATTACTTCCTGTTCCTGCAATAGCATCAACCCTGCCATCAACTTCATCTACTAAAACTTCGATGACTTTCTGATGTTCATCGTGACCCATAGTAGCGGATTCACCGGTAGTTCCTGCACCAACTAAACCATTTACTCCCAAATCAATCAAATAATTGATATTTGATCTAAAACCTTCTTCATCAAAAGTTCCCTCTTTCGTAAATGGAGTGACCATTGCAACATATGTTCCTTCAAAATTCATTCTAAAACCTCTTTAATTAATTCATGAGCTTTTTCACCATCTTCCCAATCAACAAATACAACAATCGCTGTTTGTGATGAAGTGATTTCTAAAATATTGATGTTATTTTTTCTAAGCGGTTCGGTAACATCAGATATGATGCCTGGAGTTTCGATAATGTCCGGACTGACAAAAGTTATCATGGCTGTATCTCTTCCAAGTGATAAAGAACTTAAAACATCCGTATCAACTACCAGCTGATGCAATAAGTAATATGCTTTATTAGAATCGGATTTATTTACAAATACAGTAATTGAATTTTGACCTGCAGATATACCGAAAATATTAATGCCTTCATTGGCGAGGGCAGTAGTTAAACTAGCCATCAAACCAACTTTTTTAAGCATTGCTTCTCCCACAATAGCTATAAGTGAAATAGGTTCCTTATAAAGGGTAACGCATTTTAGCATTTCACCTTCAAAAGGCCCCACAATACGAGTTCCCTTTGAGGTCAAATCCCCGTTTTCAAAATTAATAATTTTTGCACTTATTAATGGATCTTTATATTTTAATGCATGAGGATGTAAAACCTGTGCTCCATGAGTGGCCAAGTCCCTTAATTCCTCAACAGATATGTCATCCAGTAATTCGGCATCCTCAATTTTATTAGGATCAGTTGACATTACTCCATCAACATCAGTGACAATGACAACTTCATTTGCATCTAAACAATGCCCCATTAAAAATGCGGTGATATCACTTCCGCCTCTTCCCAAAGTTGTAATTTCCCCACTAGGACCTTTTCCTAAAAATCCGCAGATAACCGGTACAACACCCTGATTAACAAGACGTTTAATTCCATCAGTTTTCTTGTGAGTGGTATTCAAATCTATTTTTGCATCTAAAGAATTGGAATCAGTTATGATTGGCCATAATTCATTATAAGGATCAACAAATTCAGACTTTACACCTAAAGATTCAATAGTTGCTGAAAACAATCTAGCACTAGTTAATTCTCCCATAGCCATAATTTCTGCCTTCTGCTTATCAGTCATGCTTCCTCCAATAGCATCATTGGATAATCCAATGAGCTCATCAGTGGTCTTGTTAACAGCTGAAACTACAACTACTACTTGATTGCCTTTCATATACTCATTTACAACGGACTGTGCCGCTTTTTTAATCCTGGAACCATCACCTACCGAGGTTCCACCAAATTTTACTACTATCAAATCCATTAAGTTCACCTATTTCTTAAAAAATTCATTGAAATTATGTCAAAATATCAATTATAAAATATCCATATATATTTTTATCTAACCATATTAATAAACTTTATAAAATAAACGGGACTGTCAGAAAATTGTGTGATTTTTTTCTTTTTTGTTTTTTATAAACCCTCAACTTATTTTAAAAGAAATATTTTAGAAAAAAATCCAAAAAAAGTTTAAAATTAAAAAATAATTAAATAAAAAAAGAGTAATAGAAAATATGAAAAAAAGCTTAGTCTCTGGTTTGTTCTAACCTTACAAGCCTAGTTACATATCCTGCAATTTTATTTCTTAAATGTTTAGTACTTACAGTAGAGTATTCTTGTACTAATTTTTTGTTTTCTTCAAAATCAGTAGTGAAAACACCTTTGTGAGTTTCAATAAGTTCTTTTGCTAAACGTTTAACAAATGAAGTTCTAATATTGCCCATCAACATTCCTCCTTAAAATTCCTTTTTGCTCATTTTTATTTAAAATAGTCAACATGGTAACTATTTGATCAATAATATCAACATCAAGATTTTTTTCTTCAGACAATCGCTTAATCTTTTCATGAACAGCTTTTTCTCTAGATTCATCAAAAATAGGCATTCCAAGATAATCTTTAGAAAGAGCTATATTTTTTGCAAGAGCAGTTCTCTGAGAAATCAAATCGAATAATTGACTATCAATTTCATCAATAGATTTTCTTGATTTTAGTAGAAGTTCTTCAGCTTCTTTTTTACTTTTAAAAGATTTAATTTCATAACTTCTATCCAAAAAATCACCAAATTGATAATAATGATAATAATATAAGTTATGATTAACCTAGTATATAAACTATATGATTAATTGACTTTGGACTCTTTCAAAAATATGTATGATTTTATCATTAATGGTCCAAAATCCTGCACTGCCATTAGAAATTAAAAATAAAAGAAATATGAAAAAATTTATTCATATTATTGAATTAAATTTTAAAAAATATTTCATCATATTATACGAAGTATTAATTGTTTTTGCAGATACAGTATTGTGTTTAATCATTACTTCGCAGATAACTGATGTAATTTTTTTCTTATTAACCATTTCAAATAATGACCCTGGGTATTTCTCACCGGCATATTTGTAAACTTTCTGATTCACCTTACAGGATTTGGCAATGTAATTTGTAAGTGTTGCACTTTTTGATGCAGGACCTTTAGATCCCATCACAATATTCTTTCCAGGAACACCACCAGGTTTTGTAGTGTGAAAATCACCATATGAGTCACATTTATATTTAACAACCAAATTAACAATTTTATTAGGTATAGTGCCCGATTTAGAAGCTATACGATTATAATCCTTGTCTGTGAATCTAACTTTTTTAGAAATTGCTTTGACATTGACGAATGGCATTATGTAGACAGTTCCCTTAATCGGATTATCAGTTAAATGACTAATCATCTTCATTGCCGCAACAATAGAAGACAATTCATTGCCGTGAACACCTGCAGTCATAAAAACAACTTTTCCTTTTCCACCGGTAAACGTCAATAATGGAATACCGTTTTTAGTTGCTGCAACAGCTTTTTTTACCCAAACATTATTAGGCATGTTCTTTTTAATCAGCGCAACTTTAGAAACATCCCCTTTAAGACCCCACTTTAAAATAGAAAGTGAAATCTTATTTTTAACTTTATAAGAGTTGTTTCCGCTTACATTATCAACTTGATAATTGATTATATAATTTCCAGCCTGACAATTAAGGGTGAAAGTAACCATACCATTCTCATCTGTTAATCTTTCAATAGTCTTTTTATTGAGAGTGACGGCTACAGCCTTTCCGGGCATCGGCTTTCCGAATTGATCAAGAACTTTAACAGTATATTTGGCAACAGTTCCATAAGTCGAAGTGACATGTTTTGTAATAACTTTATCCACCCTAGGACTGTCATTAACTGTTGGAGTTGAATTGTCCGAAGTGTCATTTTTAAAAGAAGCGCCATTATCATCAGTTGTAGAATTATCTGAAGATGAAGTGTTATTGTTTGCTACCACTACAGGAGTATTATCCTGCAATACACCCATATCACCAGTTCCGGTTGTATTGGAAAGGGATATGTTTTCAGATGCTGAAACAACTGACAAGCTACATATTAAGCCAAAAAGTAACAGCAATATAAAATATCTTTTTTTCATAATATCTTACATCCTACGTTATCAGTTTTTGTCTCTATTACCATACCTTCATATTTATTCCATGCATATTTAATATTATCGATTGAATCATCACCTGCAACAGCTACAAAAGAAGAACCTGTTCCGGATAAACCTGATGCAATAGCTCCAGATTCAATTGCATCAATAGCTATTGATGAATTAAATCCCAGAGCTGCCGAATATATCAGTCCGTTTAAAGTTAATGCTTTAAAATAATCCTTATTGCGTGCAAACTCAAAGGCTGTTTCTACTAATGGTGCCAATAATTTCATCCTATTTTTATTCGAATCTCCTGATTTTGAGCAATAATCAGGCATGTAAACTAAAATGGAGTATTCCCCCATCTTTTCTTTAATGATGAATTTTCTATTAACATTATCAGTTACCACAACTCCCCCAAAGTAAGAAGCAGTAGCATCGTCAAATGAACCGGTTATAGTGACTCCTGCTTTTAATGATGCATCAATTGCCATATTAATAATATCCAAATCATCTAAAGGTTTCAGATTGAATTCTTCAGATATGATTGAAGACGTGGCTTTAACAATGGCATTGGATGATGCGCTGCTGCTGGATAAACCTGATGCCATTGGCAGCTTTGATTTTGTTTTTAAATCGATTCCAAATTCGGATTCATCAATGCCATAATGGTTAAAAACATCTTTAACGCAGATTTCCATTAATCCAGTGTCTGCACCGACATCATTTGAACATTTTATAGATTCATTTGTTGTTTTAGCAACGCATTCAATATCAAGACCTATGCCGAATGCGGAACCAAAACCTGTTGCAATAGCGTTAATTATTGTGGCGGAACCTGGGGATCTAACAATTTTTTTCATTAATCAACCTCATCATAAGGAATTGTAACTTCAGAAAAATCAATTGCCCTATTTCGAGCATTAAGTGATAAAGCCAATCTAAGTTCATCATCATCAATAATGGTATCGATTGCTTTTGATATAGAAGAAATTTTATTTGGATTAACAAGCAGACCCACATCATCATTAATTATTTCACTAATTCCCCCAACATCACTTCCAATGACAGGTTTTCCACATGCTAATGCTTCGATTAAAACCAACCCGAAGCTTTCTGAAAATGACGGCAAAATCAGCACGTCACAGCTCGGAATAATATTTTCAATATCATCTCTAGAACCTGTGAAAATCACATCATGAATGTTTTCCTCTTGCACTTTTTTGTTTAATCTCTTAAATAGCGGCCCATCACCAACAATAACCAAATAATAATCACTTTCAGATACCTTTTTTGCTTCCAATAGAGACTCTGCATTTTTTCTTTTAATTAAATTACCTACAAAAAGAACGATTGGTTTATCATCCAGTTTATTTTCTTTTTTAAAGGAATCATTTTCTTTTGGCGAAAATTTATCGATATCAACAGAGTTCCAGGAAATTTTAGTTTTATTTGCGATTCCAGCAACTCCTGTTGCAATAACTTCATGTTTCAAGGCATTGCTTACAACAAAAACACCGTCTGCATCTCTTAGAACTTTTTTAAGTAAAAATCTGAGTAACGGCTGTTTTTTATATACTTCAAACATGTCAGAACCATGTGCAGTAACATATGTTTTGATTCCGTGTTTCTTTCCAACTTCAACAGCCGCTGCACCTGCGGGAAACAAATAATGCCCATGAATAATATCAATATCCTCTTTTTCTAAAAGATTTTCTAAAGCTTTTTTTGCATTATTCTTAAACATCAGCCCCCGAATACCTGGAAGATTTATTCCTTTAGTTCCTATAACATGAATTCCGTCAATGTCCTTAATATCTTTGTGAGGATAGGTGATTACGTAAACTTCATGACCTTCTTCAACTAATTTTTTTGACAAGGTATGAATATGAACTCCAACACCACCTACATGAGGAGGGAATTGGCCTACCATAGCTATTTTCATAAAATTAAACTCCAAATTGATTACTATATAATATTATATAATAAAATTATTGTTTAAATAATTACCTTCCATATCCACTAAGATAACAGTCAAATCCAAATCAAAGCGTTGCATGCATCTATCATGAATAGCAAGAGCAATACTATTTGAAACTTCAAGAGAAACTCCAAGTTCATCTAAAATAGACATCATATCATCAGTGGTTTTTGAATCAAATAATTTTTGAAGATTTTGCTTATCGACACCGCATAAAGCGGCATGAGTAACCATTATTTCACGTCTGCCGTCAGCAACAGCATGCTTGGTATCGAAAATGCCTCCGGCAACTTTGATTAGCTTGCCTATATGGCCGAAATAAATGAATTTAGTGATTCCCCGTTTGACGGCTTCCTCAAACATGAAACCAACAAAATTACCTGTTTGAATAACCTGCTCTCCTGTAATGTTCAATTGCTTTAATGCTAACTTTTCTCCGATATTACCAGGGACAAATACCAAATCGGAAATGTTTGAAGCGATTGCAACGTCAATTTGTGTAACGATTGAATTTTTATATGCTTCACTGGACATTGACCTTGCAATTCCAGTAGTTCCAAGAATAGAAATTCCCCCGACAATTCCCAGTTTGGGATTCATGGTTTTTTTAGCTATTTCCTTTCCCTTAGGAATAGAAATTGAGATTTTAGCAACTTTTCCTTCAGGGACTTTATCTGACAGGTTTTTGACAATCATACTTTGAGGCACAGGATTGATTGCATAATCTCCAATGGGAATCTGAAGACCCGGCTTTGTAATTATTCCAACGCCCTCCCCTCCGGTAATGACAACATTGGATTTTTCACCAGTTCTGTCAAATAATTCAACAGCGGCAACAATGTCCAAATTGACAGTTACATCCGGATCGTTATACGGATTTTTATGAGCTACTGCATAAGCCTTATTTTGAGAAATAGTTTTGCACTCGTCAATTAAGATGTCCAGCACATCTTTTGGAGTTTCAACTCTAACACAGACAATGTCGGGAGCGCCTAAAATTGCATCTAATGCTGCAAGAGAACATGCAGTTGCTATAGTGCCGGTGGTTACACCAGTATAATTATCATTTGTCATTTTAATTAAAAAGAATAAAAAAAAGAGAGAATCTATAACATAGATTCTAATTTTTCGATAAGTTGGGATTCGGTCGGTGCGCCGACAAAGGCAACCTCACCATCAATTATAATAGTGGGTACGGCCATGATTTGATAATCAATAGCCCTTTGTCTATTTTCCATACTTTCATCGATTTTTACTGATTCCACATCAATTGCATCGCCAAATTTATCTTTAGCCTTCTCAGCGACTTCAATAGCGACAGGGCAATGTGGACATGAATTGGTTGAAAATACTTCTACTTTAATTGTCATTATAAATTCTCCTATTTTACATTAATTTGTAACTATTTTAATAATTAGTAATATATAATTGTTACTTTTAAAAAATGGTTTCAAATGCTCTCTACAAATATTTAATATAAATAAAAAAAATAAGAATAAATGATTAAAATGGAAAATTTAGATACTGATATTAAAAAAATAATCAATAGCGCTTATCCATATATTAAAGACTTTAATCCTGCTCAAAAAGCAGTGATTGAATCAGGATATTTGGAGGATGATTCAAATTACATAATTTCAATACCCACTGCAAGTGGAAAAACCATTTTAGGAATATTGCCTGCTTTAAAAACAATATTAAATAATGGGAAAGCGGTTTATGCAGCTCCTCTTCTTTCGATTCAAAATGAAAAAATTAAAGAATTTAAAGCATTTGAAGAAAATGGAATTAATGTGGGAAAACATCCTTCCAGCGCAGATTTATCAGTTATGGTTTTTGAGTCATTTGATGCCCTTACAAGATTTTCCTGGAATACTCTAAGAGATGTGGATACCTTGATTATTGACGAATTCCACATGATCGGTGAATATACAAGAGGTCCGACACTTGAAGCCGCAATAACAAGAGCAAAGATAATAAATCCGAAAATGAGAATTATCGCTCTTTCGGCCACTTTGAAAAATATCGAAGAAATTGAATCTTGGCTTGAAGGAACCTGCGTGGAGCATGATTACAGGCCGGTTCCATTACACAAGGAAGTATTAGATGCGGAAATGTTTAATACAAAAAATAAAAATGACGTAATAGTCAAGATTGTTGAAAAAGCAATTAAAGACAAATCACAGGCACTGGCGTTTGTTTCAACAAGAAGGTTTACTGAAAGCTTAGCAACATATGTTGCAAAGAAAATCAATAAAAAAATAAACAAAAAACAGAGAAAAAGATTTAAGGAAGTTTCCGATAAGCTATTGGAAGTTCCAAAGAAAAAAGGATCACTTCCAACAAGCACATGTTTGAAACTGGCGGAAGCCGCTGAACTTGGCGTTGCATTCCACCACGCAGGTCTTTTTAATGAACAAAAGGAAATAATTGAAGATGAATTTAGAAAAGGAAACATTTTAATGATTACTGCAACTCCAAGTTTGATGTATGGAGTTAATTTGCCATCAAAAACTGTTGTAATCAGAGATCACACCCGCTGGACCAATAACGGACCTCAGCCGATACCTGTTTTTGATTATGAACAGATGTCAGGAAGAGCCGGAAGGCCCCAATATGACGACGTGGGGTATTCTTATATCATTGCAAAAACAATGGAAGAAGCTCAAAACTTAGAAGAGTATTATGTTGAAGGAGATGTTGAACAGACAAACTCAAAATTAGTTGACAATAAAGATGCAATTTACAAACAGATTATTGCCCAAATTGCTTCTTCCTTATCTAAAAATTTAGATGAGCTTACAGATTTCTTTAAAAAGACTTTTTATGGTTATCAAATGAGCAATAATCCTTCAATGGGAACATTTGCAGAGTATAGTTTAGTATATGAACTTGAAAGCGCATTGGAATTTTTACTTCAGAACGGAATTATCAGAGCCACACCAGAAGGATTTAAAACCACTGATTTTGGTAATTTAATTGCCAAATCCAATTATGCTGTTGAAACTGCAGTTAAAATTAAGGAATACATTTCAGGCATTGATGAAATTAATGTTGAAGAGTTTATTTATGCACTCTCCGAAACACCTGACCTGCCATTAATAAGCTTTAAGGGAAGAAAATCAAAAGATCCAGTACGTGACAAACTATCAGAATCAGGTTTATTTGCCGTTGACATTGGAAACCCTGAAGCAACTACTGTTTCATTAATTGAATGGATTAATGAAAGAAGCGAATATGAAATAGAAAATAAGTACAATGTTTATTCCGCCTCCACAAGAAGATCAGCTTATGAAGCATCACGGCTTGTGAAATTTGCAAAAAACACTTCAGAAGTTCTTGGAAATTATTCCAATTTAAAAGACTATGATTTACTGTCTGCAAGACTGTATTACGGAGTTAAAACAGACATCATTCCTCTGGTCGTTGGCGTTAAAAGACTCGGTAGAAAAAGAGCAAGGAATCTTGTAAATATTTTTGGAAATGATTTAAGCAATGTTTCAGAAAATGAACTGCAAAAGGTTGAAGGCATCGGTCCTAAGCTTGCCGAAAAAATAAGTTTATTTGTAAAAAATTAAAAAATGGAGGATTTTAACCTCCACCATTACAAGCATCGCTGGATAATTCCAGTTCTTCGAAGTTCAAGGCTTTGTCTTTTAAGTCTTCAACATCTACTTTCTTACCGTCAGCCCAAGAGCCTTTTTTAATATCCTTTTCTCCCAATAACTCAACACGATTTGACTGATACCACAAACCAGTTTTATCTAGTTTAACCCATTCAACACCGTCAGTTATCTTTTCATCAATAACTTGGCCCAATGTTCCGGTATCAACATACCTTACATGAGAATCAAGAGATATTTGCATATTTCTTGCATCTAAAGCCATTTAAAACACCTTGTGTTTAATCTTCATCGTCAATTTCTATTTCAACAGTTTCACTGGATTCTTCTGTTTCTTCTTCTTTAGGGATCTCCTTGTTTAAGATAACATAAGCACCGATAGTCTCAATATCGTCGAAATTAATTTCAAGTTCATCTTTAGAGAAGATGTTATTTTGTAAAGTCAAAGTAACGGTTTCAATTTTACCAGATGCAACATCAAAATCCATATTGCTTACTTTACCAACTTCGTATGCGTTTTTATCCAAAACAACGGATCCTAAAAATTCTTTAATTTGCATATTTATCACCTACGATACTTTTCTACATGATTATATATAAATCATTAAATATTTAAATACAACCACAATATAAAATTAACTATTAGTTAATGAGGTTAGAAATAATGGAAAAGGCATGCAGAACCATAATTGAAGATATTCTTAAGGGCAAAATATCCACCCGGCGCGAGCTTGAAGTTGGAAAAAGACAACTCTGCCGTGATTTAAAGTTATCTAAATTTATGAGCAATGCAGACATATTGGAATTTGCAAAACCAGAGGAAAAAGAAATTGTTTCCGGAATATTGAAGAAAAAACCGACTAGAACAATGTCTGGAGTTGCAATTGTCGCTGTAATGTGTCATCCCCACAAATGCCCTCATGGAAGATGCTTTTACTGTCCCGAAAGCGATATTGCTCCTCCAAGTTATACCGGTGAGGAACCGGCAGCACTTAGAGGAAGAATGTATGAATATCACCCGTACATCCAATGCTTCAATAGATTAAAGCAGCTTAAAAAAATAGGACATCCCATTGATAAGGTGGAACTGATAATCATGGGAGGGACATTCCCTTCTAGAGATTTGTGTTATCAGGAATGGTTTGTTTCACAATGTCTAAAAGCAATGACTGATTTCGGTTTAATTATCGAAAATAAACCTGCCAACTATGAATACAACTTAGATTACGATGAAATCCGATCTTTTGAAACAGGAGTTTTGAAAACTTATCCTCCAAATGACTATGTTTTGATTAGCGATGTTCAGAGCGCTAATGAAAACTCAAAAGTCAGATGTGTGGGAATGACCTTTGAAACACGTCCTGACTATTGTAAAAAAGACCATATTAACAGAATGCTTGATTTTGGAGTGACAAGAGTTGAACTTGGCGTTCAAACATTATCAGACGAATTATATAAAAAGATAAAAAGAGGCCATACAATAGCAGATGTTATTGAAGCAAATCAGCTTTTAAGGGATTCTGCAATTAAAGTTGCAATGCACATGATGCCAGGTTTGTTTTCAGATGAAAAACAGGACCTGAAAATGTTTAAACGGTTGTTTAGTGATGATAGTTTTAAACCGGACATGTTAAAGATTTACCCCTGCCTCGTTACAAAGGGAAGTGAATTGTATGATTTATGGGCCGAAGGCAAATATGCTCCATATACTGATGAGGAAGCAGTTGAATTAATCGTTAAAATCAAAAAAATTCTTCCAAAATGGGTCAGAACAATGAGGATTCAAAGAGACATACCGTCAACATTAATTGAAGCCGGAGTTAAGAAATCCAATTTGGGGGAACTCGTATACAATAAATTAGATGAAGAAAACATTAATTGCAAATGTATACGCTGTCGCGAAATCGGCCACAAGAAAACAAACAAGGAATATTCTTTAGATGATTTCGATTTATTTAAGGAATCTTATGCTGCATGCGAAGGTGTTGAAAACTTTTTATCTGTTGAGGACATTAACGAAGAAAGCATTGCCGGATTTTTAAGATTGCGTTTTCCATCAAAAAATCATTTTAGAGAAGAGATTGGTGAGAAAACCGCTCTTGTAAGAGAACTGCATGTTTATGGAAATATGATTAAGATAGGAGGCAGGAATCCTAAAGTCGGTCAGCACACCGGATTTGGTGAAAAACTCTTAAAAGAAGCTGAAAACTTAGCTGCCGATAACGGATATGAAGATATAGCCATAATAAGTGGAATCGGAACCAGAAATTATTATCGTAAATTCGGTTATGAAAAGCTTGGACCATATATGGCTAAAAAGATTATATGAAAATATTTAAATATAATGTTCGTATAAATACTAACTAATTAGAGTGTGATACAATGGTATACAATATAAAAAATTCAAAGGAACTGGCAAGTTTAATAAATTACACTAACTTAAACAATATAATTACTGAAAGTGAAATGAAAGAATTTCTTGAAAACGCAAAAGAGGCAAACTTCAATGCAGTAGTTGTCTCACCGACTTACGTTGCCCTTGCAAAAGAAACTTTAAAAGACACATCCATTAAAGTTGGAAGCGTAATAGGATTCCCCTTAGGTTTCGAAACTACTGAAGCCAAAGTGGCTGAAGCAAAATCCCTACTTGACAAAGGCGCAGAGGAATTCGAAATGGTTCTTAATTTAAGCCATTTGAAAGATGAAAAATATGAACTGATTGAAGATGAAATCAGACAAGTAAAAGATGCCGTTGGAGATAAAATCCTAAAGGTGATTATTGAAACCAAAGCCCTAGAAGATTATCAAAAAGCCAATGCGTCTAAAGCGGCTGAAAAAAGTGGTGCAGATTATATAAAAACAGCTAGCGGTTTTGTCTCTCCGAATCACATTTTTGAAAATGTCAACGACATCAACATTATTCAAAAATATGCTCCTAAAATAAAAATTGAAGTCGACGGCGGAATCAACAATTATAAATTCGCTAACCAGATTTTAACTGCAGGAGCAGACAGAATTGGAAGTGACCAAGGTTGTGAAATCGTTAAAGCATATAAGGAATTAAGAAAAAATACGAAAGTAACACCAAAACCAATCACAATAACCAAATAACTTTAAAAAAACCACATCACCATCCAATCTCTTTTTTTAATGAAATTAGAATCTTTTTTATATTATTCAGTCACTACGGTAAAAAATAACATTAAAAATCAAATGTTAAAATTAAAAACAGAAAAAATAGTTAAAAGGTAATGCCATGGGCCGGACTTGAACCAGCGACATCTAGATCTTCAGTCTAGCGTTCTCCCATCTGAACTACCATGGCATATGGACCGAACGAGATTCGAACTCGTGATCTCCTCCACGTCAAAGAGGAATCATACCCCTAGACCACCGGTCCTACACAACATATTATAATTTATTAAAAGTAATATATAAAGTTTTCTCAGTTGAATAGAACTAGTAGTAAATAATTAAAAAATAAAAAAATTGACCAAGAAAATGGCCAATAGATTTTTATCACTTAAAGCTCTATAAAAATAACGAATTAGAAAATCTATTTGATTGCTAATTTGATATCTTCAGCTTTTACAGTTTTTCTACCAGCGTGGCGTGCGAAATTTACAGCTTTTTGTGCAATTGCGTCACCTTTTTCTTCTAATGCTTCAGCTAATGCAATTTTTGCATCATCACTAATTCTTTGTGCGCCAGCATTTTTTAAGATACGACCGACTGGTGCGATTGGTAATTCACTCATAATGACACCTCCAATTAAAAGATAGTACACAATAGTATATAAAGGTATCGGTAAAAATGCCTATATTCGCCCCATATTATAACTTATCACTTATTAGAATATACTTTTAAAATCAGAAAAATAATATAAGCATTATAAAAAAATTAAGGTTAAACATATCAATAATAAAAAAAAGTAGGATAAATAAAAAAAATAAAAAAATATTATTCCAATAACTGACTTTTAAGGTAAGTGGAGGTAGCTTCAGTAATTTTTACTTTAACACAAGTTCCCAATTTAGCATCATCAACAATCACTGGAATATAAGAATCAGTTTTAGCAATAAATCCTCCTTTAGAACCTTTTTCAACAACAAGAACCTTTTGAACAGAACCGACCAGATCCTTGTTTTCTTCTTCAGTTATTTTAGATTTAATTTCTGATAGCAATTTTGATCTTTTCTTCATGACCTCATGGGGAATTTCAGGAAGTGAAGATGAAACTGCACCCTTTCTATGCTGATATTTTGACAGATGAATCAGACTCGGTTTTATATTTTCAAGAAGTTCAATGGTTGATTTGAAATCATCATCAGTTTCTGTTGGATAACCAACAATAATGTCTACTGCCAATGTCAAGTCAGGAATTTCCTTTCTGAATTTAGAGACAACATCAAGATACTGATTTACAGTATGGCCCCTCCTCATGTCAGACAAAACCTTATCACTTCCGCTTTGAACGGGCAAATGTATGAAATCATATACCTTCGGATGTTTCATCGCGTCAATAATTTCGTCAACATCATTTAAAATATTTTTAGGATGCATCATTCCAACACGGATGCGGAAATCACCATCTAAATTAGCCACTTCTTTGATTAAATCAGATAGCTTCTCGCCGCTGTCCCGGCCAAATGCTGCAGTGTCCTGAGCTGTGAGCTGAATTTCACAGGCACCATTTTCAATAGCTTTTCTTGCTTCTTCTTTAATATCTGCAATAGGATAGCTGTTTAAAGGACCTCTGGCAAAACGAGTGCAGCAGAATGTGCATACGCCCAAACAACCTTCACATATTTGAATGATATGAATCAGACCATCGTCAACAAGTTTAGGAACATTCACTTTAGATTCCTTTGAAAAACCATATTCGCGAACAACATTTCCGCAATAAGTGGCCTCAACAATCTTTGCAGATTTATTTAATTGATGCGGACCTATCCATGAACAGTCAGGAGCGATTTTATCTAATTTTTCAGCATCAATCTCAACCATACATCCTCCAATGATTATTTTTTTATCAGGAAAATCTTTTTGAAGTTTCTGGATTCTGTAAGTGATTTTGTTTTCGGTAGGCAACTTTACATAACATGTATTTACGATAATGACATCTGCCTTCTCAATAGAATCCACAATATCAATTTCATTTTCCTGCAAAATACCTGCTATAATCTGCCCATCGGCTTTATTGAATGTGCAGCCGTAAGATTCAATATATACTTTCATTGTATTTTCTCACTAGGAAGTTTTTTTAAATATGTCTTTAGTTAAATCATAATCGAAATTGTTGAATTTAACAGGTTTTGAATAGACTCTTTTTATTACTCCAGCTTTAGCAAAGCCGGATGTTAATTTTCTATCTTGGGTTTTGATAACATGAACCTTAACGATGTGTTTGTCGATTTTAACAACATCGCCTGGAGCTATTTCAAAATCCCTGTCCAAATCCAATTTATAAGAATCAACTTCACCGTGCAAATCTACTGAAAACCCGATACGTGCAGGAATTTCTGTAGAATTAGCCCAGATAGTATTGATATCCTCAATTTTTGATTTATTGACTCTTTTATCTCCGACTTCAATACTTGTTACTTCAACCTGACCCAGATTTGAAAGCAGCACATCTCCAACTTTCAATTCATCACTAGGAGACAAATCAATAGTGGTTTTATGAGATTTGCCCTGCTCTGAAATGATCATCCTGTATGATTTGGGTTTTTTTGCAGAAAAAATATCCTTAAAAACATGATTGCAATCCTCACATTTCAATAAATATTCTTCCATGAGTTTTTTCTTCGAAGACTTTTGTTTTGAATTTAAAATTTCAATATTATAAGAACCGCAAATTGGACATTCCATTTTTATGCCTCCTTAATCTGATTCATTTAAATAATGGTTAACCAGACCACCATCTTCCAAAATATCTAACATGAATTCTTTAAATGGTTCAAAAGTTTTTTTATCACCGGTTGTTTGGTTAATTAAAATCCCCTGTGACAAATCAATACTTATTTCATCCCCGTCTTTAGCTTCAATATCGCTAACAATGACCGGAAGACCAATATTAATTGCATTTCTGTAAAAAATCCTTGCAAAAGATTTTGCAACGATTGCACTAACACCCGCAGTTTTAATAGCTACAGGAGCCTGTTCTCTTGAAGATCCGCATCCAAAATTTTCATCAGCAACAATGATATCTCCCTGCTGAACATTTTTTGTAAAATCCGGCCTTTCCCCTTCTAAAACGTGTTCTGCCAAATCCTGAGGATTGAATGTTCTTAGATACCTTCCAGGAATAATTACATCGGTATCAATATTTTCCCCAAAAATCCAAGTTTTTCCTTTTATAATATTCATGAATATCCCTAATAAAATTGATTTTAAAAAAAATGAGTATTTGGATTTCATCCAAATACAAAATTAAGTTAAGGTGATTTAAAGATTAAATTATTATTTTTTTAAAGGTTTTGAGAATTTCTTTTCAACACTTTGACGGTAAATTGAATTCATAGTACAGAATGGAATGATTCTGCCGTCAGGAGTTGCATAATGAATAACACATTTTTTAACTCTGTCTGTGTCAAAGTTGAACGGGTCCATGAAATGCATACATGAGATGAGCATTGCATCTTTGGAAAATTCTCCTAAAGCATCATATGACCTTTTAGTAAAGACATTTAATAAAATTTTAGCAATGTCCAAATTTTCAGGAGCTCTGCCAGTATGGACCAGTTTAGGAAGGCTTTTGGTTGCACTTGCTAAAACTCTTTTGCGGGCTCCGAATTTACCTTCAATAAGTTTATCTGCATATCCATCTAATTTTTCAAATAAATCTTCAACATCAACAAAGTGGGTAATTGGAATTAAGTTATCTCTACCGGACCCTTCGGTTTTTTCCCTGAATACATATGTACCTACACCGCAATGCTGGTGGCAGTTTAAGGTAACCTTAGGTTTATCATCTCCATCCAAAGCAGATATGAATCTTGCAACTGGCTCAACTGCAGACGGAGGGTAAAAATCGGTAGTTTTAACTTGTCCGTTGGTCTGGTCTTCTATGATTTGGACAAAATCAGGAATTGTAATTCTTTGAGCTTCAACCTGATCGGCAGGTGTTCTTCCAGAAAATGAAACAGGCTGGAAGTTAACACCATAGACAATATCATTATTGTCAAATGCAAACTTAATAATATCTCCAATCTGATGGTCATTAACACCTTTAATCAAAGTAGGAACGAGGACAATACCCAAACCCGCTTTTCTACAATTTTCAATAGCTTCTAATTTAAATGGAAGCAAATCCTTACCTCTATTATTGATATATGGTTCAGGAGTCACTCCGTCAAAAGCAAGATAAACTGTATTTAATCCCGCTTCTTTTAAATCTCTAGCCAAATGTTCCCTTTTAGCCAATCTGATACCATTGGTAGCAATTTGAACATGTGTAAAACCTTCTCCCTTAGCCATTGCAATAAGTTCTACAATGTCCTTTCTTACAGTAGGCTCTCCACCGGCATACTGAATTGCAGGAGTCGGACTAGGTTTTAAATTCCTTAAGTTTTTAAGCATTTGTCTGATTTCATCTTGGCTAGGTTCGCACAGATAACCTGCAGCTGCAGCATTAGCAAAACAGACAGGGCATCTTAAATTGCACCTGTTGGTTACATCTATTAATCCCAAAACAGTTGAAGTTTCATGTTTTGAACATAACCCGCAGTTATCAGGACAACTGGCATTATCCTCAACACAAGGATTTTCAACAGAAGCTACTGATGGGATGTAATTATCCGCACGATAATATAAATCATCATCGCCCCAATAAGTATTAATGAACTCGCCGTGCTCTTCGCAGGTTTTTTTAATGAAAACTTTACCATTTTCATCGAAAACCTCAGCACTGAGTGGTTCACCACAATCTGGGCATAAACTTTTAGTATCTTTTATTTTCAAAAAAATCACCCTTTACTAACAATCTTTTTAAGTCATTAGCACAAACTTATATATCATTATATATTTAAATTAATGTAATATTTAAACTTAATTAATATATAGTAGTTTCTATATATTTATAATAAAATTTTGGAGATATTCAATGGCCATTAGTATTCAGACGTTATTAATTACATGTATCACAACAATTTATTTTATACTTCCAGCATATTTTTCAAATGGTTCCGGATTATTGTTCGGAGGAGGATTGCCTGTTGATTTTGGAAAATCCGATAAAAATGGTGTTCGTTGGATTGGAGACGGAGTAACATGGAGAGGATTAATTGCCGGGACAGTAATCGGAATTATAACCGGCATTGTGCAAGGATTCATTGCACCCCAAGTAACAGCCATGTTCGGACAGCACATAACCACCCCAATAATAACAAACATTCCGGACGGAATTCTAATAGGTTTCTTACTTGGTTTTGGAGCCCTTTTAGGTGATGCAATAGGCAGTTTTTTAAAAAGAAGAATCGGAATCGAACGCGGAAAGTCCGCCCCGATTTTAGACCAGTTGGATTTCTTAATTGTTGCATTCATTCTGGTTTCATTTGTTGTGAAAGTCGATTTGTTTGTTATAATGCTTGCAATTATATTGACCTTGGTTATTCATCTAATAGCCAATACCTTCGCCTATTTGATTGGCATAAAAAATGTCTGGTACTGATTTTAGAGATACTCCTTAATTTAAATATTTATTCATCATCACCGCAGTTCCAACAGCAGGCGCAACAACACATTCTTCGTCTGTTAAAAAATCCCCCATTGATTTAACTTCCAAACCTAAAAATTCCGCTGCTTTCTTATCCAAAATATCTTTTCCAAGACCAGTCGTAACAATCAAATCCAAATCCTGAGTCTCTACAACCTGTTTTAATCCGTCAGCAATTTGTTCAACCTGTTTTTGATGAATGAATTTTGACAGTTCAACGACATCATCAAAAGTTAACATTTCCAGGTCTGCACAAACGATACGGGCAATTCTTTTAGCGCAATCAATTTTCGATTTGCCTTCACCATCAAATGTATCGCAGACATAATCCTCTTCACCGATCAACTCCAAAACCCTGTATACATCTGCAGTTTGAGCAAATAATTCACTGGCTACACGATATTCCTTTCCATTCAGTTCTACTTTATCAAGGAAACTTGCAAGGTTTGTTCTTAAAGTACCGGTGTAGACTAATTCACCGGTAGCGGATCTGTCAAAGTCAGATTTGCCGATTGCACATTCATTTCCATCTTTAATAGGTATAATGTCTGTTGTTGTACTTCCAGTGTCAATAAAAATACAGTTATCGGAAATTAATGTTGCAATTTGTGCTGTTGCAACCCAGTTGGCCGCTGCTGCTTTTAAGGGAGTTTCAATAATTTCCTGTTCAGACAGCATTCCGTCAATTCCCACATAAGCTACCGGACAGAGAAATGTTTCCCCACATTTCCCAACAATATCCAAAACACCCTCTTTTTTAGTGTCATAAGCGTCAACAAGTTCCGCAGTCATAGAAATGCCTACCGCATCAATTTCAGATACCGGACAGATTTTTTCAATCAGTTCTATTAAAACCCCCGATAAATCATCATTGTTGCTCCACATTGGAAGATATGCGAAATCCACTTCAATATTTTTAATTTCATCACCCTCAAAGTCAATGATTGCCAAATCGGTGTTTGCACCACCAATATCAAATCCTGCTACTTTCATATTATATTCTCCTGATTTCTAAGGAATCTCCGGATTTCCTAAACTCTACCCCTCCGTCTAATGACATATCAACATCATCAATATCAATATTATCATCTACCAAATCAACTATTGTTTTAGCAATGTTAAAATTAGCTATTTTACTTAAGCCAACATATGGGGTTGTAAATCTTGAATTTATTTCCAGTAAATAAACTGAGTGAACATCCTTTTCATCTGCATTGATTAACAGATCAACACCAACAAAACCTTTCATTCCCCCAATGGCTTCAACTGCCTTGGTTGCTATATCAAAAGCTTCTTCTTTATGTTCGCTTTCAAATGGCAGTTTTCCACCAATATATATTCCCTTATCATTTTTTAATTCCACATATTGTTCATTTAAACTTATAGGAATGGCCTTTTTGCCATCGCAGATTAAACTAACGCTGATGTCCAATCCTTCAATATATTCCTGAACAATAATTCGGGACCCCGGTTTGAAAATTTTATCCAAATCAAGAGTTAAATCCTCGATTTTTTCAATGACAACAATATTTTCACAATCAACACCCATTACTGGCTTTATAATTAATTTGAGAGGTGTCAACGGGTCTTCAGCCTGCCATTTTTTATGTAAATTTTCAATTGCTCTTTTCCAATATCCTTTCAGATCTATTTTAAATCTAAATGACCTCGGTTGAGGAATGAAATTAGGTAACGCCTCATAAGTTTCATACTTATCAGAAGACTTTAAGCAGGCTTCAGATGAGGAATTGTATATTTTCACATCGTTTTCCTCTAAAATCTTAGTAATATTATAAAGATTGTTGTTGTTCTCAGCAGATATGAAAATGGCTTTATTAAATTTTTCCGCATTGGATTCAAGCCAGAAAACAATGTCCTGATTGATTAAAATCGGATTAACATTATTGTAATCAGAGGCGATATTTTTATAGGATTCGTTAATCACCAAATCAATATTAAAGTCTTTCAAATCATCTAAAAGCGCAGATATCAATGCTTCAGCTTCAGAAATTATGCATTTATCCTTTTCGCCAGAAGCAGTGAAATACTCAAATACCAAAATTGAATCATTCTCGTTTATCATAATAAACCATCATACCGTTTAAATTTAATTTGTCATCCGGAAATATCATTCTTTCCCCGTCAAAGACCATGTGAACAAGTGCATTCTCTTTAGTTTCAAATTCTTCAACAGAGATTCCTTCATCTATCTTTGTCATTTTTCTTGAAAATGAAAGCATTACGTTTTCAGGAGCACTAATATTTAACAAGCCCCTTGAGTAATATTTCTCTATTGCATCCAGGGTTAATTTTGCAGAATCCCCCTGCCCATAAGGATTAACTGCATTTTTCATTTTATCGGCAAAACCTTTATCGTTAATGATTTTTAAAGCATTGCCGACTATGGCTTTTTTATCACAGCCAACGAGAATATTGCCTCCTGCAGTTACTGTTTCCGGCCTTTCAGTATTATATCTCAAAGTCAAAGCAGGAATATTCAATATTATTGCTTCTTCCTGAAGACCTCCAGAATCAGTTAAAATCAAAGTTGAAAGAGAAGTTAAAAGCAGAAAATCCAAATAACCTAAAGGCTTTATAATATGAACGTGCTCCAAATTATTCAATTCATCAAATAAACCGAACTTTTCAAGCGCGTTTTTAGTTCTTGGATGAATCGGAAAAATAATGTTCATGTCATCCAGTTCTCTGAGAGCTCCAATTATTTCACTCACTCTTGCCCTGTCGTCAACATTTTCGGCCCTGTGCATTGTTAAAGTTAAAATATTGTCCATTTTATTGATGTTAAGCTTTTTAAGAGATTCGTCTTCAAATCCTCTTTTTTCAGCAATTTTTAAATGTCTAAAACAAGCATCTACAACAGTATTGCCTGTGATAAACAGATTTTTTCTTGAAAACCCTTCAGCTAAAAGATTAACGGCCGATTCTTCAGTTGGGACAAAATACAGTGTAGAACAAACATCGGCAACTCTGCGATTCAGTTCTTCAGGCATTGTCATGTCAAAAGATCTGAGTCCTGCCTCAACATGACCAATTGCAATGTGCAGTTTAGATGCAACAAGAGCCCCTGCTAAAACTGCATTAGTATCGCCTTGAACTAAGACAATATCTGGTTTTTCTTCAAGAAGAACTTCCTCAATGCCTTTCATCATCAAACCTGTTTGTTTTCCATGAGTTCCAGAGCCAACATGAATATTATAATCCGGAGTTGAAATATCCAAGTCTTTAAAGAAATTATCAGACATTTCCTCATCATAATGTTGGCCGGTGTGTAAAATAATTTGATTAATATCTCTATGAGAGATTTCATCAATAATAGGAGCCATCTTAATAATTTCTGGTCTTGTTCCCAAAATAGTTGCTATTTTCATAATATTATTATATTTATTAAATAAGCATTAAAACATTTTTTGATTTTTAAAATAGCACATCCACCTGCAATGCCAACAATCCAATTAATAAAAATATTGAAAATGCCTGTATTTGATATAAACTTCCAGCAATGGTGATAAAAGTCATTGCCAGATTACAATATATAAAAAATGACAATGGAGTTAAAACAACACTTTTCACACATTGCCAGTTGCATTTGCGGCAAATGGAAAATTTGGTGTTAAGGTAACATGTTTTTAATATCACACAGCAAGGTATTCCAAAACCTAATGCAAATCCTGTAAACTTTTTATCATTGATTCTCTGATTGCATATCTCTTTTGCAAATCAGATAGCGAATCAACTAAATTCCGCCTAAATCTCTCGCAGGCATAATCATCATATTTGAATTTGATTCCATCATATTGAATATCCATTAAAATCAGATATTCCGCTTCCATAACTTTAATATATGCTCTCGGTTCCTCCCCATCAGGATTTAACAATCTTTCAACATCATCCAAATCCATCTTGCCAATAGCCACGTCAACAAAAACCCTCATCATTTTTCTTACCATATTCCATAAAAATGACTCTCCGTAAATATCTACAAAAATTGGAGAAATTGTATCGTGAAGATTTGGGAATTCCTTTTTATGACAATCATTTAAGTCCACCCTATTGATTTTAATATCTTCAATAGTTCTTGTAGTGGTTTTTTGAAATCTTTTTGTAAAATTAGTGAAATTATGAGTTCCTTTAAACAATTCAGCACATTCATTTAATTTATCAACATCCAAATCCTGGAACAGCATGTACCTGTATTGTCTCATTTGAGCGTATCTCGGTTTAAAAGCATAACGAACAGGAGCGCTGGCAAGGATTTGTATATCATCAGGTAGCGAATTGTTAATTTCATTTACTCTAACCTCTTTTTCAGATTGAAAGCTGATTACATTACCTAAACTGTGAACCCCTGCATCGGTTCTTCCGGCAATTCTGAATCTGGACTTTTTTAAATCGTCAATATAATTAAGTTTGCGCAAATGATAGATTAATTCCTCTTCGACCGTTCTCAAATCAGGCTGGCGTTGAAACCCGTGGAAATTAGTTCCAATATATCCAATTTTAAGTGCTGTTCTCTTCATCAATATAATATTTTACAACATATAAAATAAAGTTTAAGAAAAAAAAATCAAATTATTCCATGAAAATTTTACAAACATGACAAATCTAAAAGTTTATATAAAAATTTATCCACTATTTTAATTAAAGAGGTGGAAAATATGATATATAAATGTCTTATTTGTGGCCACATTCATAATGAAGAAGATACCGGCGTGTTATTAAAAGATTTAGATAAATGCCCTACATGCAAACAAGAAATATCAAATTTTATTGAATTTGAAAATTCAAAGCCCGACACTGATTTTAAAAAAGAAACATTGAACTTGAATTATCCGGAAGAGTTTGCCCGCAATGATGAAAGTATTAGGCACATGGATACAATACATCAGATGGCAATTTCAGGCGAATCCATAGTGTCTTCAATGTATACCGAATTATCAATGCCCGACTGGGAGGATATTCTAATTTTAGGATGTCAGCTAAATCCTCCACCTTTAGAATCAAGTATTGATGTTAAAACAAAAACCATAATTGGAAAAAATGCCAAAAAACCGTTAGTCATTGAAACTCCTGTTTATATCGCCCACATGTCCTTTGGAGCATTGTCAAGAGAAAGTAAAATTGCCCTTTCTAAGGGAAGTGCCAGTGTTAAAACAGCCCAGTGCAGTGGAGAAGGAGGAATTTTACCTGAAGAAATGGAAAACGCTTATAAATATATTTTTGAGTATGTTCCAAATAAGTATTCTGTAAATGATGAAAACCTGAAAAACTCTGATGCCATTGAAATAAAAATAGGTCAATCTACAAAACCGGGTTTAGGTGGTCAACTGCAAGGCGAAAAGGTAACTTCCGAAATTGCTGAAATTAGAAATAAACCTGCAGGCCATGATATCCACTCCCCTGCTACAATTCCCGAAATCAACTCAAAAGAGGACTTAAAAGAACTTGTTTTACATTTAAGAAAAAAATCCGGAGGAAGGCCAATCGGATTAAAATTTGCTGCCGGAAGAATTGAAGATGATTTGGAGCATGCCTGTTATGCCGAACCGGATTTTATCACCATTGACGGCAGAGGCGGATCTACCGGCGCCAGTCCGAAAATTATTCGTGACTCAACATCCGTTCCTACAATTTATGCTTTAAGCAGGGCCCGAAAATATTTGGATGAAAACAGAAGCGACATTGCATTAACAATCACAGGAGGTTTGCGCATTTCATCAGATTTTGCTAAAGCTTTGGCTATGGGTGCTGATGCAATAGCTGTTGGAACCGGTGCACTGATTGCCTCTGCATGCCAGCAATATAAGATTTGCCACACAGGATATTGTCCTGTAGGCGTTGCTACTCAAAATCCTGAAAATCGCGAAAGATTTAAAATAGAAGCAGCTGCAAAAAGAGTTGAAAACTACTTAAAAGTTTCAACAGAGGAATTGAAACAGTTTGCAAGAATTACCGGACATGACAATGTGCATGATTTAAACATAAATGATTTATGCACAATAAACTCCGAAATATCCGAATACACAAATATCAAACATGCATAACTGTTAAATTCTGTTGGTATATCTTCAAATCTTTTGCAGCATTTCAATTATCCTTAGTCAAATGTTTTAACAACTCAATGCCAAAATGTTGATACAAATAAACATTTATTAGAACAACAGGACATCAAATTTATTTATGTGCAGTTTCAGGATTGAGTAATTTCTCAACATTTTCCCCGATTAAATCAAACAATAATACAACTAGCAATAATGACATACCAGGATAAAATGCTAACCACCAATATCCAGATGATAAGTAATTCATTGATTCAGATAAAATCACACCAATAGCAGGTTCATGAGGAGGTAAACCAAATCCAAGAAACGTAATAGCAGCTTCGTGCATGATTGCATGAGGAAACATGAGAATTACGCCAACAATAATCTGCGATATGACTAATGGCAGAATATGTTTTATTGCTATCCACATTTTTGTTTTTCCTAGTTTTTCAGACAATGAAATATATTCTTTAGTTTTAATTTCTTTAATTTCTGATCTTAAAACTCTTGCAAGAGGCGTCCAATGAGTTAAACCTACACCCATAACAACACCCAACACACCTCCACCAAACATTATTGAAACAAGAATAATTAAAAGAATATGAGGTATTGAGCCAAATAAATCAATTATTCCTGCAACTGTTTCATCTGTAAATTTATTGAAGCTAGAAAACAATCCCAGAACAATAGAAATGAAAGTACTAACAATTGATGCAATAAACCCTACAGTCAAACTTAATCCAAGACCTGCAACAGTTCTTTGGAACATATCCCTTCCCATCCAATCAGTACCGAATAAATGATTAATGGAAGGCATCTGATTAGCATTAACAAAATTCGTTGGGATATTACCAATAAAGTAACTAGAGACAAATATGCTTAAAATGACAAATAAAGAAAGAACAATAATAATTATAGTCTTTACTCTAAGATTTGCAGGATATAAAAACCATTGTTTTTTATCATCAGTTTTCTTAATCATTGATTTCATTCTCCTTAATTCTTGGATCAATTAAATAATATGAAAGATCAGCAAGTAAGTTACCTGCAAATACAAATATTGCACTGAATAATACAATACCCAGCAATAGTGGAACATCACTTTGAAGACCTGCTGCTACTGCCGTTTGACCAATACCTGGATAAGAAAATACTTGTTCGACTAGAACAGCCCCTCCAAATAACTCACTAAATGATAAAAACTGTAAAGTTATGGCAGGCAATAATATATTTCTTATTCCATGATTTTTTATTAAATCCCAACCGCTTTCACCTCTAGATTTTGCAAATAATACAAAATCAGATGATAAAACCTGAATTAACTCATTACGAGTATACATTGCAATTGGCGCTAAACCAACAAGGCTTAATGTTAGAGTTGGAAGTACTAATCTTGAAGCCCATTCTAAAAATGTAGCATCGCTGCTGTTAACACCAATTGGAACTCCAAAACCTATTGGGAACCATCCCAGATACACAGCAAATACCATTAAAACTAACATACCTACCCAAAATGATGGTGCAGATTGAATTGTATAACAATAAACTTTAACTGCTTTATCAATCCATGACCCCTTATTTTTTCCAGCAACAACACCCAAAAAGAACCCAATAATTCCACTGAATAACCATGATAATGCCATCAATACAATAGATGCAGAAGATTTTTCAAATATAATATTTATAACTGGGGCACGATATATTAAAGAAATCCCCAAATTACCATGAAACAAATCGGATAACCAATGAAATATCTTAATATGTAAAGGGACACCCGTACCAAAATATTCATAAAGTATTGCTCTTTGTGACTCGGATACGGCTGCTTGATTTAGATAAGCATTCACAGGGTCAATAGGAGACAAATCTAATAATACGAAACTGAATATTGCAACCAGTATCATCAACAGCACAAAACGTATTAATTTATAACTTAAAAATTTTAATAATTGATTTTTATTCAAAATAAGCCCCCACAACAATTTTTAAAAAAAAAAGGAAAAAATGTTTAATTAAGCGGTAGAATTAGTTCTTGTCCACTCGCAAATATTAATTAAAACATCATTTCCTAAGCCGTCAGGTTGGTTACCTATATCAATACCATCTTTAATGAAATAATTATAATCATAGTTTACAATCCATACCCATGGAGCATCTCCAGCAGGTCCCCAACCTCCACCATTTACAAGAGCAGATTGTGACCACAATGAATTAGCTTGATTAAAATCATTAGCATGCATAGCATCATCCATTAATTTATCAGATGCAGAATTGTTGTATAAGTTCGGATTCATATAAAATCCGTCCATTTCTTTACTATGGTATTGTTGATAAACTGATTTATATGGATCAGGAGAAGTTTGTTGCATTAATGCTGCTGAACTATATAAATTTTGATAAATTGTATCCCAATCAGCACCTACAAGTTTTACTTCAATACCCAATTGTTTTGCTTGTTCTGCAAACACAGTTGAGACTGATTGCCTATCAAGATAATCTGGTGGATAATATAGACTAAATGATGCTTTTACACCATCTTTTTCTACAATTCCATCACCATCAGTGTCAACCCAACCACCATCTTTTAAGATTTGTTTTGCTTTTTCAACATCATTGTCAGCTACTTTAGCATCAGGATTAGCGAAATCTCTTGTATCAACACCCGTATATTCTGGAGTAGCATGACCTGCAAATACATCATCACAGATAACTTGACGATTAATACCTACATTTAATGCTTCTCTAATTGATTTATCAGCAGTGACATTGTTACCAACTTTCATAGTACCATTATAAACAATTCCAGTATCATTAAGATAAGGTAAAGATACTCCTTGTGCCCTGCCTGCTGATTTTTCAACAAATTTGTATCCATCAACAGTTTGGTTTAATGCAGAAGTTGCAACAGGTGCTACATCCACTTCACCAGATTTAGTTAATTCCAACCAAGTTGATTCTTCAGGGAATAATAGTGTGATTTGAGTAAAGTATGGTTTATGACCATAATAATTATCATTGATTTTAAATATAGCCTGTTGGCCTTTATCCCAATGGTCCAATACATATGGTCCGGTACCAATTGGATTTCCACCATATGTTGAATTATCATATGAGTCAGATGGTACAATACCTACATATCTTAAATCATAAATAAAGGTTGATCTTGGTTCAACTAAATTAAATTCAACGCGAGTTTTATTAATTGCTGTAACATTTTCAATATTAGTTAAATCTAACTCAGATTCTGTTTTTTTAGCAGTGTTAAATGTAAATGCTACATCTTCTGCATCAAAAGTAGAATTGTCTGAAAATTTAACATCCTCTCTTACATCCACGGCCCAAGTTTTACCATCGCCACTAATTGAATAACCAGTTGCGAGATCAGGAACAATTGAACCATTTACATCGGTTTTAAACAAACAACTTTGCACCAAAGGATTATAATTCTGATGACCACATCCCCAACCAGTGAGCGGATTGAAACCTGCTTTTGGTTCAGCAATGTTACTGTGCATAGCCACTCTCAAATGTGCAGGATCATCATCATTAGAACCGCCCATAAATGCAAATGCACCAATTAAAACAATAGCCACTACAGCTACACCAGCCATAATCATTTTTGTTTTATTATCCATAATATTTCACCTCCAAATTAAACATATTAAAAAAAATTATTACTTTTTATCAATAATGTTAATAAGTAATAATAATATTTTAATATTTGATAATATTCAACAAAGAAATATAAAAAACTATTTATTACTTTTAAACTTAACTTTAAAAATAAAAAATATTTATTATAAGTACAAAAATAATAAAGATAATTTAATTTTTAAATAATAAAATTAATCAATACCCAATTATTTAATCTAAAATAGATACAAATAAAAAAAATTGATATTTTAAAAAGTAATACTTCATAAAATTTTAATAATATCTTATAGAAAATATTCAGATATGAATTTATCTTTTGAACTAGAAAAATACCTGATAAAAAATGGTGCAAAAGGAGTAGGATTTGCAGATATAACTCCATTTACTCCAAAAAAAGGATTAAATAACGGCGTTGTTTTTTATATTAATTATCCTAAAGAAATCATGAAAAATATGCAAAATGCACCTACACCCGAATATCAAAAGGGATTAATAAGTTTAAATATAATGTTAGACTCAATAGGAATGAAATGTGAAGAATATTTGATGAATAGAGGATATAAAGCATATGCTCAAACAAGAAAAAGACTAGGGCATAATTTTGGCGAATTTAACTCCTTTGAATTACCGCATAAAACAATAGCAACACGGGCAGGATTAGGTTGGATTGGCAAATCAGCATTGCTTACAACAAACAAATACGGGTCAGCATTAAGATTATCATCAGTTTTAACAAATGCCCCATTAGATATTGGAACCCCAATACTAAAATCAAAATGTGGAACTTGTATGGAATGCAAAAAAGCTTGTTTTGGAGGTGCAATAAGCGGAAAAGAATGGAGTTATAAATTAAAAAGAAATGAATTTTATGATTATAAAAAATGTGAAGAATATGCTCTTAAAATATCGAAAGAAAATTTAGGAAAATCTGATACAATATGCGGGAAATGCATTTTTGCATGCCCACATACTCAAAAATATATAAAATTATAATTCAACTGCATAAGAAAAACTATCTGCCAATTTATTAATTTTTAATCTTTGTATTTTTTTGTCCATATGGACAGTTTCAAGTCCATCATCTGAATTTAACGAAACAACAAATCCCATTTTTGTCCAAAATTCCATAGCCCCTTTCAAAGTTCTATGAGTATGCAAATAAATATCATCATAACCCACTTCATTAGCAAAATCTTCAGCAATAGCAAACATTTTAGAAGCTAAACCGCAACGTCTGTATCGTTCATCAACAAATAGCCTCCATATACTGGAAGTTGTGTCTTTTGAGTACAAATGCATAAATTCTGGAAAATCTTTATCATATGCCCTTATCCCAATTGTTGCAATAATTTCACCGGTTTCCAGATATGCAACAAAAAAGTTATTTTTTTCGGGAGAAATATAATATTCATCCAGTTTCATTATATCTTGATGCCATTCTGGAACATAACCATAACCAAATTCTTTTTTTATCATACGAAATAGAAACTTTTGAACCATTTTAATTTGATTTGGATTATTGCTTAATTTTTCAATTGTAACATTCATATTCAACACCAATGATGAAAAAAAGTATTACTCATTATTTAAAAAGTTATTTTAATAGTAATACTTTTTAGTTAATTTTAAATAACTTTAATATTGATAAAGTACAAATAAGTATTTAAAAGTTATTATTATGAATCACGAAAGGTGATCTGATGGAAAAATTATTAGATGTAGAACATGTTTCAATATCATTTATCCAATATACCAAAGGTTTAAATCAGCGAAATTTACAAATTATCACTGATTTAACTTTAGATGTATCTGAAGGAGAAATATTGGCAGTATTAGGTTCTAGTGGCTCTGGAAAAAGTTTACTCGCACATGCAATTTTAGGAATACTTCCAGAAAATGCAAGCTTAAATGGGAAAATCAAATACAAAGGTAAAGAATTATCACAAAAAGATAAAGAAGAAATTCGCGGAAAAGACATAGCCCTCATTCCGCAATCAGTGAATTTCTTAAATCCTTTAATGAAAATTTCCAGTCAAGCAATTGGGAATACTAAAAGTGATGAAGAAAAGAAAGCTAAAAAAATCGAACAGAGAAAAATCTTCGAACATTATAATCTTGGTCCTGAAGTAGATGATATGTATCCGTTCCAACTTTCTGGAGGAATGGCTAGAAGAGTACTTATATCAACAGCATTACTTTCTAATCCAAAATTAGTTGTAGCAGATGAACCTACACCAGGTCTTGATGAAAATACTGTAAAAGAAACATTAAATCACTTCAAACACATGAAAGAAGCTGGAGTTGGAGTGCTTTTAATTACTCATGACATCCATGCGGCATTAGAAATAGCAGATAGAATTGGAATATTTTATTCCGGATATGTAATTGAAATCGCAGAAAAAAAAGACTTTTCTGGAGATGGAGAAAACCTCTTACATCCCTATACAAAATCATTATACAAAGCCCTGCCAGCTAATGGATTTAACCTAACAAAAGGACATCAACCATTACATGGAGAAATCCTCAAAGGTTGCCCGTATTATGATAGATGTGAAATACGCATGGACATATGTGGAGAAAAACGCCCTGAATTAATCGATTTTGAAAATAAAAAAGTCAGATGTTTTAAATATGAGGATGGCTAGAAAATGGAACTAAAAGGAAACAATATTTCATTTAAATACCCTTTCACAAACAAATACATCTTAAAAGATGTTGACATATGCATAGATAACACTAAAATCACTGCATTAGTTGGAGATAGCGGTAGTGGAAAATCAACATTGTGTAAAATTTTATCAGGATATGAAAATAACTTTGAAGGTACAGTAACATTAGATAGTAAAGAATTGCCTAAAAAGGAATTTTGCCCAGTACAATTAATTTTTCAGCACCCTGAGAAAGTAATGAACCCAAAATGGAAAATGAATAATATTTTAGAAGAATCTTGGATGCCTGATGATGAATTGCTAAAAGAATTCGGTATTCAAAAATCTTGGTTTAATAGATTTCCACAGGAACTTTCAGGAGGAGAGCTTCAAAGGTTTTCTGTTCTAAGAGCGTTAAACCCAAAAACACAATTTTTAATAGCTGATGAAATGACAACCATGCTTGATGCCATAACACAAGTACAAATCCTAACTTCAGTTATTGATATTGTTAAAAAAAGAAAAATGGGAATGTTGATTGTAAGTCACGATAAACCACTAGTGGAAACCATTTGTGATGAAGTAATCTATTTAAAAGACATTAATGGTGTTTAACCATTAATACTTATTAATTTTTTAGCAGGACAATATTAAACTATTTCCACCTAACAAGATACTCCCCATGCACCATACACCAAAACCTAACCTAATAATATTGCAGAAAATATTGTAAGACCTATTCTCCAATAATTGTTTGAAACACTGCACGTAATTCATTTCAACACCTTGAAAAAAGTTGAATATAACCAACAGTCACGGGTTTGAAATGAATTAAATAAATTTAATAACTCATGTTATAATCTAAATTACACCAAAAATATCAAAAAAAAATAATTAAATGAGACATCATCTGCATTTAATTTATTATCCTCACCCAAATATTATGATAATACAAAAGATAGTCAGGACCCTAATCCATTTTCAAAGCCAGATATTTATGTAAAAAATCAAACCCCAAAAAAACATCACCACCAAGCCCAGACATTCCTATAGAGTCGAGCAAATTGTAAAAACCGGCAATAATCAATGAAATAATCAAAGGCATAGACATTTTATTAATTCTTTTTTTATGATTGAAGCATCATATCCCTTGTTGAATAATCACTTAACACTATCAGCAATTAAAAGTTATTCAGATTTTAACTTAATCTCTTTAAAGTTAATACTAAAAAATCACATGGATTAAATAGAGCGATAGCAATTTTTAAATACTTTAAATATCATAATATAACGAAAGTAGTATCTTTTACAAAATAATTATTACTTATATATCGAATTTATATAAAAAAGTAATACTGAAAAAGTAGATATTGCTTTAGGTTTTATTAAATGTAATTTTCGAGGAAAAAAAATGGAAAAAAAATATATTATCTATGCAGTTGTAGCTGTTATTGCAATAGCGGGCATAGCTGTAGTTGCTTTAAATGGGGGAAACACAGAACGTGCTGAAAATGAATTAGTAACATGTGTTGCAGCTCACGGTGAAGAACCAGAATACGGTTTTGATCCGATGCACGGTTGGGGATACCACGACTCTGGAACAGAACCACTCATACAAAGTACACTTCTTAAAAGAGACAAAGACAACAATTTTGTAAATGATTTGGCTACCGACTATGAGATTTCAAGTGATTTGAAAACATACACCGTAACTATACGTGACGATGTAAATTTTACTGATGGTTCCAAATTAACCGCAGACGATGTAGTATTCTCATACACTAAAGCAAAAGAATTAGGCGAAGGTGCTGATTTAGGTTCCATGAAAGAAGTTAAATCTGATGGGAATAAAGTAATATTTACACTTGACAAAAAAGATTCAACATTTATTAACAAATTAACTGATGTTGGAATCGTACCAGAAGCTAGCTATAATGAAGAGTCATACGGACAAAACCCTATTGGATCTGGACCTTATAAATTGGCTCAATGGGATAAAGGACAACAATACATCTTAGAGAAAAATCATGACTACTATGGAAAAGAACCATACTTCGAAAAAATAACTAACCTTTTCCTTGATCAAGATGCAGCATTTGCGGCAGTTAAAAATGGAGATGTAGATATTGCAGAAGTGCCGGTTGCATACGCAAATGAAACAGTAGACGGATACCATCTTGAATACTTCGATTCAGTCGATGTGCGTGGAATCTCATTACCTACACAAATGGATGAAGGAAAATTATCTCCAAATAATGTTTCAATCGGTAATAACGTAACTGGAGACCCTGCTATAAGACAAGCATTAAGCGTTGGTATTAACAGAGAACAAGTATTTGAAGGCTCATTAAACGGATTCGGTAATGTATCCTACAACGGTGTAGCTAATCAATTAGCATGGGCAAGTGAACCAACATTTAAAGACGGCAATATAGAAGAAGCAAAATCTATTCTTTCAGCTGCCGGATGGAAAGATACTGACGGTGATGGAATAGTTGAAAAAGATGGTCAAAAAGCATCATTCAACATACATTACAGCTCAGCAAAAGAAAGACAGGCAATTGCAGTAGCAGTTGCAGAACAAGCTAAAGAATTCGGTATTGAAATTATTCCACAAGGTGGAAGTTGGGATGATATCGAACGTAACGCATACAGCCAAGGAGTTGTATGGGGATTCGGTTCAGCAGACCCATATGCTATTGCACACCAATATGATTCCAGATTAGCAGGTATGGGATACGACAATCCAGAATATCTTAATGACAGTGCTGTAGATTCATTAGTTGATAAAGCACTCGAATTAGATTTAAATAGCTCATACAGCACATGGTCTCAAGCATCTCAACAAGCTAATACAAATAATCCATATCTTTGGATTGGAACTATGACATACACCTACTTCGTAAGTGATTCATTAAACATATCCAATAGCACACAACTCATTTTCCCTCACGGAGGAGACATATGGGGAAACATCTATGATTGGAATCGTATTAATGAAACAGCAGAAGCTTGATTAACAAAATATAAAATGATTTATTTTTAATAAATCATTTTTTTTTACTTATTTTTTAGATAAAATAATTTTTTTTTATTTACACGGAGGATGATTAAAATTAACAACAAAAAATTAGCTAAATTTTTTGGATACAAAATTATTAGATTAGTAATTTTATTAATTGTTATTGCCTCAATAAGTTTTATAATGATACAGTTATCTCCGATTGATCCAGTTAGAGCATATCTTGGCCAAAGAATTGTTAGTCAAGAACAACTTGCCATTATGGGAAATTATTGGGGAACAAATTTGTCTTTAGGTGAAAGAGTAATGGGCTGGCTTCAGACATTAGCTTCCGGAAGTATGGGTTTCTCATTAATTTATAGGGTACCTGTAACTGAAGTGATTATGCAAAAATTCACCGCTTCAGTTGTGCTCATGGCAGTTTCATGGGTAATATCCGGAATCGTAGGTTTCGGATTAGGAGTACTTGCAGGTGCAAAAGAAGGCACCATAATCGATAAAGCAATTAAAACTTATTGTTACATATTACAGTCCACACCAACATTTTGGATAGGGCTCGTCCTTTTAATGGTCTTTTCAGTATATTTAGGCTGGTTCCCTATAGGGCTTTCAGTTCCTATCGGACAATTATCCGACACAGTTACATTTTGGCAATGGCTATACAGATTAATACTGCCTGCATTTACATTAAGTATTGTGGGAATTGCTTCTTTAACCATGTATACACGGGATAAGCTTATAAGTATTAAGAAAAGTGATTATTTCTTATTTGCACAAGCCAGAGGTGAAAGCTTTTGGGGAATAATTAAAAATCATGGAATAAGAAATATTTTACTCCCTGCAATTACAATTCAATTCCTCTCATTTAATGAATTATTTGGAGGAACCGTTCTTGTTGAACAAGTATTCGCATACCCCGGCATTGGTCAGGCAACAGTAGCTGCTGGATTGAGATCTGATGTCCCATTACTACTTGGAATAGTTCTCATCAGTACTGTATTCGTATTTGTAGGAAATTTTATTGCTGATATAATTTATGAATATGTCGATCCAAGAATAAGAGGTGAAGATGATGAATAGAACTCCCTGGTATAATAAGGAACTGTTTGGTTCCCTAAATCTAAGGCAAAAAACAATATTAACCATAGCACTCACAGGATTAGTTTTAGCAATCATTTTTATTAGTGGATATATGATTGATCCTAATCTGCCCACTAATTTCGCTATAAGAATGCAGCCTCCTTCCTTTGAACATCTTTTCGGTACTGACTGGATGGGCAGAGACATGTTCATTAGAACAGTGAAAGGTTTAAGCTTAAGTATTATGATTGGAATAGGTGCTTCAATAATTTCCAGCATTATTGCCACATTACTGGCGTTTCTTGCAAGTATGAACAGCAAATGTGATGAATTTGTATCCTGGTTAATTGATTTATTCGCATCAGTGCCTCACATACTATTGATTATGATGATATCCATTGCATTAGGAAAAGGTGCATTTGGTGTGATAGTGGCAGTGGCATTTTCACATTGGATTAATTTAACAAGAGTGCTTAGAGCCGAAGTGCTGCAAATCAATACCTCCGAATATGTTGCTTTATCTAAAAACTTTGGAAAAAGCAAATTATGGATTGCAAAAGAACACATTTTCCCTTTAGTACTATCCCAGATATTTGTGGGAACATTACTGGTATTCCCTCATGCAATCATGCACGAATCAAGTATTACATTCCTTGGATTTGGTCTGTCACCACACGAACCTGCAATTGGTATAATTTTATCAGAATCGATGACATACCTTGCAATAGGCGCATGGTGGCTAGCATTCTTCCCAGGTATATCATTATTAATAGTAGTGTTATTGTTTGATATTATTGGAGATAATTTAAAACGGTTGCTCGACCCTTCAGAAGCAAATAAATAGATTGGTTGGTGATTTAATGGAAAAATTATTAGAAGTGAATAATTTATCAATATCTTTTACGCAATATGTACGGGGATTGAATAGGCATGATTCAAAAGTAATATCTGATTTGTCAATAGATGTTAATAAAAATGAAATTGTTGCCATATTAGGTTCTAGCGGTTCAGGTAAAAGTCTTTTAGCCCATTCAATCTTAGGTATTTTACCTTATAACTCAAATGTAAGTGGGGAAATTATATACAAAGGACAACTTTTAAATCAGGAATTGAAAGAAAAGATAAGAGGTAGTGAAATTTGCCTAATTCCACAATCCGTTAATTTCTTAGATCCCCTCATGAAAGTATCCAAGCAAGCAATTGGCGAGTGTAAAGATAAAGATGAATATGAAGAGAAAAAAATAATACAAAGAGAAATCTTCAGCAGATATGGGTTAGACGAAAGTGTGGATAACTTATATCCTTTTGAATTATCAGGAGGAATGGCCAGAAAAGTATTGTTATCTACAGCATTAATTGATAATCCTGATTTATTAATTGCTGATGAGCCAACCCCCGGTCTTGATGCAAAAAGTGTTAAAGAGACCATTGAAGATATCAAAAATTTAAAGCAGGAAGGAAAAGGAGTATTGCTGATTACTCACGAAATAGACGTGGCATTAAAAACCGCAGATAAAATTGCAATATTCTATTCAGGGTATGTTATTGAAATAAATAAAGTGGAAAACTTCCAAAATGCAGATAATGTATTGCATCCATATACTAAAGCTTTAATTAATTCACTACCTAAAAACGGTTTCAAATTAACTGAAGGAGTTCAACCATTAGATGAAGTTCCGGGATGCCCATATTGGGAAAACTGTCCAATAAGGTTAGATAAATGTGAAAACAATGTACCTGAATTGGTTGAACATAACGGAATCATGATTAGATGTTTTAACTGTGAGGAGGGAAATGATGGAACTTAAAGCAAATAATATTTCATTTTCATATTCTAAGAAAAAACAGATATTAAAAGACATTTCATTATCTTTAAACAGCAATCAGATTATCGGTCTGATGGGAGATAGCGGAACCGGCAAAAGTACATTATGCAAAATAATGTCAGGATACCTTTCCAATTATTCGGGAGAAATAACCCTTGATGGTGAAAAAATTCAGGGAAAAAATTTCAATCCTGTTCAGTTAATCTTCCAGCATCCGGAAAAGACAATGAATCCGAAATGGAAAATGGAAAAAGTATTAAATGAATCATGGATTCCTTCACAGGAGTTAAAGGATACTTTTGGTCTTAAAGACACCTGGTTAAAACGATGGCCCAACGAGCTTTCCGGTGGGGAATTGCAGCGTTTTAGTATATTGAGAGCACTTAATCCAAAAACAAAATTTATCATCGCTGATGAAATAAGCACCATGCTTGATGCCGTAACACAGGTGCAAATATGGGAAGCCCTCATCAGCCATTGCAAATCCAACAACATTGGAATATTGGCTGTTAGCCATGATAAAGAGCTGCTTGATGTTATCTGTGATGACATTTTGAAATTTGACGAAATAAACAATCTTTAAAACTATAATATGCAAAAAGATGCATATTATAAAATTTTTTCTTTTTATATGGGTGTCCGCCAAAATTAATTTTTTTGATTTTGTGCTGAAAAATTTTTGACTTA